>JBGPXQ010000096.1:0-8694 GCA_041492805.1 Terriglobia bacterium
ATGGTCGATTTGACGCCGGAAGCATTGCAGAACCGCATGAAGCGCGGAGAGGTTTATCACACTGAAAAAGTGGACCAGGCGCTCAAGAATTTCTTTCGGCGGGGCAATCTGATCGCCCTGCGTGAGCTTGCACTGCGACAAGTAGCCGAACAGGTGGACCGCAGCCTGGAATCCTACATGGAGCAGAAAGACATCCAGGATCCCTGGCCGGTGCGCGAGCGCATCGCCGTGTGTTTCAGCTCGAATCCAAGGGCGCAGTATCTGATCGCGCGCGCGGCACGCATGGCGCGCCGGATGGATGCGGAGCTTTATGCCATCTATGTCGATTTCGGGCAGGACACGTCGGACGCAGACCAGAAATCACTCCTCGCCAATATCCAGTTCTCTGAAAGCCTTGGTGCGAAGGTGGTCAAGCTGAAAGGAAAAGACGTGTCCAGCGCTACCGCAGAATTCGTCCGCGACAAGCATGTGACGCAGGTGATCTTCGGCCGCACGGCGGTCGAAGGATGGCGGAAATACCTCTACATGACGGCCATCCACCGCTTCTTGCGCGACGCCCCCGCCGTGGATGTTCACATCGTCACGCAGGAAACCGACTGAAGAACCCGCACGGCGATTGGGTCAGGCCCTCGAGTTTTGATTCGCGGGACCCGTCAAGGTAGCCAGCTCCGCGGCAGTCGTGCGGTGGCGATGCGCGAATAGCTTCGCGAGCTTGTGGCGGACGAATCTGCCTGCGAACCATCTGCCGAGAAAGCCGAACGGGAGCGCGTATTCCACTCTGTCTTCGAGGATACACGCTGCGGGACCGTCTGGCTCAAACTTGTGAGTGTGCTTCCAGAAGGCGAATGGGCCGGAAACCTGGACATCGCTGAAGTAGCGGCCCACTTCATAGTCCTGATGTTCGGCAACCCAGCGCCGGCGAAATGGCCATCGTCCGAACCGCAGCACGACGCGCGCTCCGCGCTCGATTCCGCCTGTTCTCTCGACAACTTCGATGTGTTCACCCGGCGGCGTGAGCCGTTCAAGCGCGTCTGGCAAGGCATGCCACGCATACACCTCGGCTGCGGGAGCCTCAATTCGCGACCGGTGGATAAAGATTTCGGTTTTCATTTTGAGCCTTTGCCGGAAAATCCGCGGGAGAGACTACAGGGGCCAGGAAACGCGCGCACAAATGCCCTGCAACCTGTAAAATGCTTCGCGGCATGAGGCCGGTGGCGAGCATTGCAAAGACTCGCTCCCGCACCCTCTGAAGCCTACCAGAGATTATGGCGAACCGAACGATGCCGGCCATCTCACAAGGGGAATCATGGCACTTCTATTTGATCCACTTCCAATTCGCAGTATCACGTTGCAGAATCGCATCGCAGTCTCGCCGATGTGTCAATACTCCAGCAAGGATGGCTTCGCAAATGATTGGCACCTCGTGCATCTGGGGAGCCGTGCCATTGGCGGAGCCGGCTTGGTTTTTACCGAGGCCACCGCAGTATCGCCCGAGGGCCGCATCAGTGCGGATGACTTGGGAATCTGGAACGACGCGCACATCGAGTTCCTGGGGCGAATCACCCACTTCCTCAAGAGCCAGGGAACCGTGCCCGGCATGCAGCTCGCGCATGCCGGCCGAAAAGGCAGCACGCAGAAACCATGGGTCGGTTCCAGTAAACTTTCACCCGAAGAAGGTGCATGGGTCCCTGTCGCGCCCAGCGCCATCCCGTTTTCAGAAAAGTACCCATTTCCCCAGGCTTTGTCGAAGGAAGGCATACGGGGCGTCGTAGAAGCGTTTGCGAACGCAGCCCGCCGGGCGCTCGAAGCAGGCTTTCGGGTCGTAGAAATTCATGCCGCGCACGGCTACTTGATCCACGAGTTTTTTTCCCCGTTAAGCAATGAACGGACGGATGAATACGGTGGCTCGTTCGAAAACCGGACGCGTCTGGCGCGGGAAGTTGTCTCCGCGGTCCGCAAGCAATGGCCGGAGCACCTTCCCCTTTTCATTCGAATCTCTGCCACCGATTGGAAGGAGGGCGGCTGGGACCTCGACCAAGCCGTCGAACTGGTGAAGCAGCTTGGGCCGTTGGGCGTGGACCTGGTGGACTGTTCCTCAGCGGGCCTCGTGCCCGACCAGAAGATCGTCGCAGGCCCCGGCTTTCAGGTTCCCTTCGCCGAGCGCATTCGCCGCGACACTGGAGTCATGACCGGCGCCGTCGGATTGATCGAGACAAAGGAACAGGTAGCAGAAATCCTAGCCAAGAATCAGGCCGATCTGGTCCTCATGGCCCGGGAATTCCTGCGCGATCCGTACTGGCCTCTTCGGGCAGCACGCGAGCTCGGCCACAAAATTCCCTGGCCTGCGCAATATCTCAGGGCCGCTCCGCCGGACTCTCCTGCGAGTAAACCTGTTGACGTCGGAATGGTGATAGCGAAGAGCGTGAATTGAATCTTCCTTTCAGCTCACGAAGAACGGGCACGCAACCGGGAGAACATGTCGAAGAGAGCACGAACTTCGGAGAGGCCGAGGGCGAATGCACCGGCGAAGTATATTGTTCCGTACGCGCCGAGGACCACGATAGCGGCAACAATCGGATTGCGATGAACGACGGTTAGTAGCAGCGCCCTGCCGACTCCGGCGGCAACCAGGGCGGCGGCCCAGGCCTTGGCGATATACACAGGGGAAAGGCCCGTCGCCCCGATTCGGCGATTCAAAGTGCGGCGAAGCAGGGTGAACTCGACCCAGGAAGAAACGCCCGCCGAAATCGTGAGTCCGGCTACACCCCAACGGGCCTCAATACCCAACAGATGAGGCAGAGGGATGGCCGAGAGATATCCAAGAACCGTAGTCAAGATGACTCGCAGGACGGCGTATCGAAGCGGTGTGCGCGTATCTTTCAGGGCGTAATACGTGGAGGAATAGAGCCGCCCAAGAGTGGACGCGAGCAAACCTACCGTCGATCCCGCCAGGATTCCCCAGACGTACATCGCGTCCGCATGAGTGAAGCGGCCGGACTGATAGATCGCGGCGACGATGACATCTCCCAACACCAGAAACGCAGCCACGGATGGAATTACGAAGAACGCGATCTGGCGCAGGCCCGCATTGAGCCGCGCACGCAACGCTTCGGCAACCTCATCCTGATCCTGGCGGGCTCCAAGTGGAGCCCGCGCCCCGGATTCCGCGCCGACCGTGCCGGACATTGCCGGAAGCTCCGCCGCCGATACCGACATTCCAAACAAGCTGACTGGCAGCGTGTACAGTGTCTGCGCGTACGCCAGAGCCGCAACGGCGCCGGTCGGCAGCAAACTCGCCAGCAGGGCATCCACGTAGGCGCTGATCTGCACGACGCCGCGACTGATGAACACGGGGAAAAAATTCCGCACTACCGTGCGTACGTTCTCCAGGTGAAATGCCAGCGAGAGGTGCAGGCCGCGCAGGAGCCGCAAGACGACGGGCAGTTGTACACCCACCTGGAGCGCGCTGCCTATCACGGAGCCCCAGGACAAAACCACGGCGAGAGGATACTGCGCGTAACGCCCGCCGAATCCCCACATCGTGGCGATCATGGCCGCGTTCCAGATCACCGGGGCGGTATAGGAAAGAAAAAAACGCCGGTGGCTGTTCAAAATTCCGAGGCACCATGCGGAAAGCACGAGGAACCCTGCCCCGGGAAACAGGATGCGGACAATGCGAATCGTCAGTTCGCGCTTCTCACCGGTGAATCCGGGCGCGATGGCGTCGATCAGATAGGGCGTTGCCAGGACTCCCATCAGAACGAGAATCGAAGTGCTAAGCGCCAGCAGAGCCGCAACGGCTCCGGCCGTGCGCCGGGCTTCCTCGTCGTCGTCGCGCGCCAGCAAACCCGCGTACACGGGAATGAAGGAAGCGGAGAGAACGCCTTCACCGAAAAGATTCGAAAGCGCATTGGGAATCCGGAAGGCTGCCTTGAAAGCGTCCGCGGCATCAGAATTTCCGAAATAGTGCGCGAAAACCCTGTCGCGGATCAGACCAGCGATCCGGCTCAGGAGAATCCCCGCTGCGACGAGAAATGACGATCGCTTCGATGCAAAGCGGCTGGAGGCTGCTGTTTCTGGATTCTTCACGCGCAGATCTTGGAAAGCATACTCATAGTCTGGAGTAACCCATTACAAGAGCTACAGGGCAGGAAGTCAACCACGACTGTTGGGAATGTGCAGTTCCTGTGATCCGGACCGGATGAACCGATCCAAATCCGAGGGTTCATCAGCGGGGACTTTTCCCGGAGGAATCAGCCAGGCTGGGGCATCAAGGCCGGGCGCCGTTCTCGAGGGCCTTACGAACGTGACGCACAAGCGCGTCGTGCGTGAATGGCTTTTGCAGGACGCGTAGCGTCTGGCCCTGGAGACCGTGATTGCCAATGGCGTCATCGGTATAGCCAGACATATAAAGAACTCGGGTCCGAGGATAGCGTGCGACGATCTGGTCGGCGAGTTCACGGCCCGTCATGCCGGGCATGACCACATCCGTCAAAAGGACGTCCAAGGGACCCTGGTGTTCAGCAGCGACGTGCATTGCGTCGTCGCCGCATGGCGCGGTCAGGACCTTGTACCCCGTGTCGCGGAGAACCTCTGCGGCCATCTTGCGCAGCGCCGGATCGTCCTCCACGAGAAGGATGGTCTCTCCGCCGGAACGGAAATCGAACACTTCCTGCAGGACTTTGTGATTGGCAGGCTCTGGAACGCGCGGCAGGAGCGTGTAGAAAGCGCTCCCGCGACCTGGCTCGCTTTCAACCCAAATATAGCCGCCGCTTTGTTTCACGATGCCGTAAACGGTAGCGAGGCCGAGGCCGGTGCCTTTGCCCTTATCTTTCGTTGTGAAAAATGGTTCGAAGATGCGCGCACGCGTTTTCGCGTCCATGCCATTTCCCGAATCGCGAACAATGATCGCCACGTATTCACCCGGCACGATAAATGCCTGAGGTTTGGCCGGGCCTCGGGTGATGGAAATGTTCATGGTTTCGATGCCCAGGCGACCTCCCTGCGGCATGGCGTCGCGAGCGTTCCCCGCAAGATTCAAGACAATCTGCTGCAACTGTCCCCGATCCACCTTTACCCAGCCAAGATTGGGATCGAGCAGCAGATCGAGCGCAACATCCTCACCGAGCACCCGCCGCAGGATGCCATCCATATCTTCCAGAACCGCGTTAAATTCCAGAACTGTCGGCTCCAGGAGCTGATTCCGGCTGTACGCGAGGAGCTGATTGGTAAGCCATGCCCCGCGCTCGGCTGCCTTGCGAATCTCGTCGATGCGCACCCGCCGGCTCTTGGCCGGCTCATTGCGCTTCAGCAGGAATTCGCTGTGACCCAAGATGACGGTCAGTAGATTGTTAAAGTCATGTGCAATGCCGCCTGCGAGCTGGCCGATCGCTTCCATCCTGCTGATTTGCTGCGCGCGTGCTGCAGCGGATGAACTTTTGTCGCCGAGCCGCGCCACAGTACCCGCTCGGCGCGCGGCTTCCGCTAGCCTCTTGTCTTCCTTCTTCTTCGAACGCGAACGTGGATTGCCGGAAAACAAAGAATCTGCGGACACGAATCGCCTCATCTAGATGCAGTTTGGACCGCGTGGCGGGAAGGGGGAGCTTGATTGAGCCAGGAAACTACCCTGGCAAACGCGCCGACTTGGGGACTCTATGCTGCGATCGTGGCCCTGTCAATCTGAAACTGGGCAGCGGGCCATACAACTAGTTCATGCCATCCTGGAATTCATTGTCACCCGGCAAATCTCTTCGGCAATGAGGTCCGGTCATGTTTGGAGGCATGGAACGCTGGATTCCGCAGACACCTGCGACATGCCGTAAACAGTGCAAATTCCGCGTGCCCTTAAGGGATTGACGGCTCTGGAGTTGCAAAACCCCTGAAACTAAAGCCAGAGGCCATCAGGCCGATAGGATTGGTGGAAGAGATGTTTCTGAACAAACAGTTAGGCCGGCAGCTGCGTCGCCGGCGGTTTCATAGCGGTCGCCCAAGACTATCCCTTCCCCCGAGCCCGAATCCAAGCCGGTTCAGTTCCAATGGAGCGCCTGATGGAAAACCAAACGCAAGACCGCACTCGTTCGGCCAATCAGGAGTTGCGCAATTTTCTGCGACGAGTAGAGTGTCTCGCAAACGGAACCGGCACGATGAGCGAGGACGACTTGCAAAAAGTCTCACAACGCCTCTTGAACCTCGCTCCGGAAATCGGTGACGCCTCTCGCAGCGAGACGTTGAATGCGGGTCTGCAGAGCGAAATCGCAGAATATGTGAGAAACCTCAAGGCGCTCCAGGAAGTGCTGGAAAAGGTTCGCTGCGTCATGCTGGCCCGCCGCGCGTTATTGGAGACCGCCAAACGTCACATCGACAGCCTGCAAAGCTGGGTCAACGCGTTTGGCCAAACCACATACTAAACGCCTCGCGAGGTGATCAGGGCTCACGGACTACACCTGTTCGCCCAGTTCGTGCCAAGGACTTCGCATCCCATGAACGGTGCAATCGTCTTCACCCGGACCATGTGCCGTTCCACAACGAAACATGATCCCGGTTTGAAACGTCTTTTCGCAAAAGCGTTTCCCCAGTTTTGCCGATAGACTGCTAAGTAGATGAATTTAGTTGGCTTGTTAATTGCCGGGAGTCAAGCAGCCTGGCCCTCTTCGTGCCAGAAACTGCTCTGTTGCATTTGCCGATTGGCAAGTGTCGTTGTGTACTTGAGCTAAATCCAGTTTCGATCGTGGTGTTCGAAGAACTAAGAAGACAAATCTCATGAACTTCTTATTCGAGGCTGCCACGCCAGATTCATGCAGCGATCATAGTGTTGATACAACCTCGCCGATTAGTTCCCTTGGCGCTCATTTATTGATCGTGGACGACGAGCTCGCCCACCGGAATGTCCTGGCGGTGATGGTGGAACAGGCCGGGATGGCATGCAAAACGGTTCCGAGCGCCAAAGAGGCACTCAGCCTCCTGCAAAGACAACCCTTCGATGCAGTCATCGCTGACTTAAATATGCCCGGAGTCTCTGGTCTGGAGCTGCTGGCGGAGGTCCGGCGGCACTACCCCCATTTGGTCTTCTTGATGGCCACGGGAATAGACGATGTTCGACTTGGCGTACAAGCCATGCGACAGGGCGCTGATGACTACCTCATTAAGCCGTTGCAGATGGATGTGATCATTGTGAGCCTCCAGCATGCGTTCCACAAAAAATGGCTGGAACAACAGGTGGAATATTATCGCCAGAATCTCGAAGAGATGGTCTGCAAACGAACAGTGGAGCTGCAAAACGCTCTTGGGCAGGTCGAGCAAAGCTATGTGGACACTTTGGACGCGCTCGGGGCGGCCATCGACCTGCGCGATGGCCAAACAGCGGGGCACTCCCGCCGCGTAGCTCTGTGCGCGATCAAGATGATGACGGAGATGCACGGCACGCCCCAACAACTCAAAAGCCTTGCGATGGGGGCCTGGCTACATGATATCGGGAAACTGGCGATCCCTGATGCAATTCTCTTGAAGCCTGGGGCCCTTACCGAGGAAGAACGAAGGATCATGCAGGACCACGTACAGATTGGATACGATCTGGTCAAACGCATCCCTTTCCTCGCTGACGCCGCGGAAATCATCCTAACCCACCACGAGCGCTGGGACGGCAGGGGTTACCCGCGAGGCCTAAAAGGGCTTGATATCCCTCTAAACGCGAGAATTTTTGCGGTGGCGGACACTTTTGATGCCATGACGTCGGACCGTCCGTATCGTTCCGCTCTCCCCTTCCAAGACGCGCGGAGTGAAATTAAGAGCAAGGCGGGAATTCAATTCGATTCCGAGGTGGCCGGCGTATTCCTGAGTATTTCGACTGAAACCTGGGAAGCCATTCGCGAGCAAACCTCAGCGATCCACTTCGGCGCGGCCCTCGCTGGCATGTCCCTCGAAAATCCAGGCAGTTCCGCCAACTGTCCGGGCCTTCTGCGGAGCGAACGGGAGTGACACTAATGAAAACACCTGGAAATTCCGCAGGCAGCACACGAGGAACTTCCCCAGTGCCGATAGAGGCAGCCATGTTCAGTGTGCTCATTCGCTCACGGCGGAGCAAGAAGCAGGCTCCTATCGGTGATCGTCAATGAGTCCCACAAACGCTGAGGGTGCGCCTGTCGGGAACACCAAGCCACCCGAGACCCTCTCGATGAATTTTCGCAGGATGGAGAGGCGTGAGTGGTGGCTGTGGTCGGCGGCGGTATCAGTCACACTGCTGCTGACCGCTGGACTCGCTTCCTTTCTGCTCCCCGGTTTGGAAGGAAGCGAAAACGAACAATCTAGTTTTCTTTTTCTACCACAAGTCGTGAGGGGCCTGGTAGGACTCGTTCTAATCTTTGACATTTACACCCTTTATCAGCAATTGGAGATACACAGGATTCGCCACAAATTGGTCCAGCGGGAAGAGCTATTCAGGCTCATCAGCGAAAGTGCAGCCGACTTGATTGCGGTTGTCGACGTGCACGGCAACCGGATTTACAACAGCCTTTCCTACGAGAAGGTTCTTGGATACTCCCCGGAGGAATTAAGAGGCTCATCTTCTTTCGAACAGATCCACCCCGAAGACAGAGAACGCGTGAAAGATGCGGCTGAGGAAGCCCGGCGCACGGGGGTGGGACGGCCGATGGAGTATCGTATCCGCCACAAGGACGGGACGTGGCGGGTGCTGGAATC
>JBGPXQ010000237.1:0-4205 GCA_041492805.1 Terriglobia bacterium
CGGAAATTCAGTGCGACATGCACTGCGTGACGCGATGGAGCCGCTTCGACAACCGCTTTGAAGGCGTGCTGTTCACCGAAGTGATGAAGCTCGTGACGCCCAAGCCGGAGGCGCACTTCGCGATTGTGCGCGGAGAGCAGGGATACACGGCCAACCTGCCGCTCGCCGACCTATTGAAGCCAACGACGATTTTTGCGTCGAAGCACGACGGCGAGCCGCTCTCAGCCGAGCACGGCTACCCGTTGCGCCTGATTGTTCCGCACCTGTATCTCTGGAAGAGCGTGAAATGGGTTCGCGGATTCGAACTGGCCGCTCAGGATGCGCCCGGCTTCTGGGAGGAGAACGGCTATCACATGTACGGCGATCCGTGGAGAGAACAGCGATTTGATGCGGACCAGTAGCACAGTCTTCAGCCTGTGTGTGTTCCGAGAGGACAAGAACCAAAACCACACAGGCTAAAGCCTGTGCTACGCGATCTCTAATAGATATCGAACTTAATTGGAGATTGAAAACACGTAAGTTACTGTAAACACAGATCGATAAAACCTCAAGAACCTATACAATGGTGGTGGAGTCTTACAAAAGTATTCCAATTCTAGTGGGAGCTGCGGACAGCGAGAACAATTTGGATCACTGCGAGCACCACGCCAACTACTGTCACTGCCAGTATCACAGCCGTCAGCCTATTCGTCGTCGTAATCAGTTTTGCACTCGCTTCATCCAGAGCCCTAATAGCGTCGATTAACTCGACTTCCATTCTAAAAACCAAATAGTCACTCCTGCCACTCATTACAGCCACGCCAGCGGTATTTTTGCGGAGGATTTGAAGATCGTCTGCTGTGAGCTTTTGTTCCTTACGGAGGACTTGCCTGATCGCCTCGCCGCTTATGTCCATCGTGCTCATATGCTGTTCACTTCCACAATAAGAGGTCCTCAAGTTCCGCCGGAGTTATGTCGACTTCCATCGCGTACCGTGCGAGCACGTATTGACGCGACACTTCATCACTGTTAACAGGCAGGTCTAATGCTTCTCTGCATTCCTGTATCACGCGCTTTCCGTTTGCTGACGAAAATATCTCTGACATGATGCGGCCACGAAGTACGCTACGGCCTACATGCGCGTTCCTCATTGGGTGCAGTTTCATGTGCGTATTTTAGACGAAGAAAAGGCGAACTACAATAGGTGGCCGTTGAAGTAAAACCGGGACTCGTGAAGAGTCCCGTTCGGTGTCTTCCGTAGCACGTTAGTTGTGCAGTTCGTTTTGGTGGAAACGTTATCAACGCATAAGCAGAGGCGATTAAGTGCCTATGTGTCAATAGATATCGTACTGCTCCCAGTGCAGCGTCGGGTCGGACTGGATGATGATGCTCTTGCGCGTGGCCTGCTCAAGCTCTTCGATCAGCGACGACTCGCGCGTTTTCAGCGTTTTGGCGATTTCCGGATTGACGCGCAGCGTGAGGCTTTGCGCGTCGAGATCGACGGACATTTTTCGCGCCTCGGCCTGAATCTCGTAGCAGATCGTCGGGATTGATTTGACCATGCCGGATCCGGTGCAGTAGGGGCACGGCTGGCAGAGAACGCGTTCGAGCGCCTGCTTGGTGCGTTTGCGTGTGATCGCCACCAGCCCGAATTCGTTGAAGGAGAGCGCCTTCGAGGGCGCGCGGTCCTGGTTGAGCGCCTGATCGAGGGCAGCCATGACTTTGTCGCGGTTCCGGCGCTCTTCCATGTCGATGAAATCGACGACGATGATGCCGCCGAGGTCGCGCAGACGAATCTGCCGGACGATTTCCTTCACCGCTTCGAGGTTCGTCTTGACGATGGTGTCCTCGAGGCGCGTGGAGCCCCGTCCAACGTACTTGCCCGTATTGACGTCGATGGCGACGAGCGCTTCGGTGTGATTGATGACGATGTAACCGCCTGACTTCAACCACACTTTCGGACGCAGCGCTTTGTCGAGCTCCTGCTGAATGCCGAATTCCTCGAAGATCGGCGTCTCTTTGGTGTACAGCTTCACGCGGCCGACCATCTTCGGTTGGAAGCGGCTTACAAATTCGACAACCTTGCTGAACTCCTCTTCGTTGTCTAGCCAGATGGCGACGTAGTCATCGCTCAGGTAGTCGCGCAGGATGCGCTCCACCAGGTTGAGGTCGCGGTGGAGCAGGGAAGGCGCGCGGCGCTGCTCGGAGCTGGCGCGGATGGTGTCCCACGTGCGCCCCAGGAATTCGACATCAGTCCGGATTTCGTCGTCGCTCGCGCCGCCGGCTGCCGTTCGAACGATAAATCCGCCGGGAAACGTTCCCTTCGCTTGGGTCACCACGCGCCGCAGGCGCGAGCGGTCTTCCGCGGAGCCGATGCGGCGTGACACGCCGATGTGCTCCACCGTGGGCATGTAGACCAGGTAGCGGCCCGGCAAAGCGACGTGACTTGTAATGCGCGCGCCCTTCTTGCCCAGGGGCTCCTTGGCGATCTGCACAATGATTTCCTCGCCCGCCTTCAGCATTTCAGAAATCAGCTGCGGACGCCGGTGCTGTTCGTGTCGCGGGCTGGGGTGCGAGTGCTGATGAGGCCGTTGTTCATTGGGACGCCCGCCGCGATGCCCCCCCCCGCCGCGCTGGCGGCCCCCGCGTCGCATCGGTCGCTGAAACCGCGCGCGCGGTTGGTCGGAAATGCGGGCACTGGTCGGCTGGGCCTCGGAGAACTGCGGCGATTCCGCCGCGTCGTGCGCCCCTTCAGGAGTATCCATTTCCCTTTGCGGGCTCCAAGTAGAGCCCGCGCCCGTGTGTTCCGGGGATGATTCGGCGGCCAGCGCTTCGTCGTGCATTGCATCTGCCGTCGCTTCGGCTTCCGCAGCCTCATCCTCGTGATCGGCATGCAGCGCATCCTGCAAATCTTCGATCTCCGCCGCCTCGATGAACGGTTCGGCAGCCGTTTCTTCCACTCCAGTCAGCTCTTCCGCCTCCGCCTGCGCTTCTTCGTGCTTGGCTTCGGCAAGTTGTTCGGCGAGCGCGGTTACTTCATCGTCGGAAAGACTCGCGCCGTTCTGAGGATGGACTTCCGTTGCTTCCGCAAATTCGGGTTCGGGCTCTCGACGAGAAATTTCTGCTTCGGTGGGCTGTTGAGGGGAGGTAACCGGCGCCACACCGAGGAATTCTTCAGCCGGCGCGGGCGCGACGAGACTCGCCTCCGCCGCCGGCGAAGAAGTGTAGAGTGAATCGGGCAAGCCCACCACGGGTTGCTCGCGCACGGAATCCCGCACGAATTCAGTTGATGAGACGGGCGGTTCTGCATGGAGGGTCGATGTGTCCGGGGCAGCCTCAGCCGGGGGCGCCGCCGGGGGAGTCGGAATTCGATCCTTATATTTTGCGAGTGACTCGCCCGGAAGAATAATCGGCTGATAATTTTCCGGGGGTGGTTCATACGGTTTAGATTCGCGCGGGCGTGAATCAAAGGGCCGCGGCGAAGCATATTTTGACGGCGGCAAATCGCGCCCTGGCCGCCGGTCGCGCCCGCCACCCTGGCGTCCCCAGCGGCGATTGCGCCCACCGCGGTCGTTGAAGCCGCCGCGTCCGCGGTCCTGCCTCTGATCGAAAGGACGCTGGCTGTGCTGGACGGGCGGCGCAGGCTGTGGGCCGGCATTGGGGACGGCGGGCGGGCCGGTCTCGGCAGCCGACGCGGCATCGTTTTTTTCTGGCGGGCTCCAAGTAGAGCCCGCACCCGCGACAGAAGCGATTGGCGGCGCAGCATCAACGGCCGGTTCATGGACCATTCCACCGTTTGTGGTCGAAGGGGCAAACACTTCGCCGCCCTGTTGCTCCATCTTTTGAACTTTGGTCTCGATGGGGTGGGCAACGTGGTCGTAGTCTTCGAGATGCTCCAGGAAATCGCTGACGTACAGGAAGGCGTCGCTATCGAGGCCGATATCCACAAAGGCGGACTGCATTCCGGGGAGAACTCGTGTGACGCGGCCTTTGTAGAGACTTCCGACTAAAGCAAATTCTTTTTCGCGTTCGATGTAAATTTCACAAAGCTGTCCATCTTCCATAATCGCGACCCGCGTTTCGTGCGGGGTCGCGGAGATCACTAGCTCCTTCGACATGAAAACTCCTCGGAGGGCATCGCCGCAATCCGGCTCGGCGCACAAATGAGCGCTCTATCCCGCGAAGCGGGGTCGCCGGGGAAGTCAATAATAGGGATCTTCCGTAAG
>JBGPXQ010000165.1:0-6024 GCA_041492805.1 Terriglobia bacterium
AATTTGAATCAAAGAACGACCCGGACTGGAAAACCATCGCTGCCTGGGTCCGCATAGCAAAGGCTGGTTCTTAGGCGCGAGCAGCGGGAAGGCTTTAACTCCACCGAAGCTAAGATCAATCATCCAGACTCGCACTGGGAATGCCGATTGGCTCCATAGTGGCGTAGGCCTAAAGCATTAGGTGGATATACGCCAAAGTCAGTCTTCGGCCGCATTCAGAACGATTCCCTTCAGACTCAACGTGTTACAATTCCGGCCTCTGGCGATCCGGATGACTGAAGTAACAGATATCGGCAGGACCGTTCTTGAGGTCATTTCTCCGGATCGCTCGCGCCGCATTGTTCACATCACCGAATCCCCATTCTTGATTGGCCGCGGAGGTGAGACCGGGAATCACCTTCAACTTTCTGATCCACGCATCTCCCGTCAGTGTGCCGCCGTCATTTCCAAAGCCGGTCGCTGCCATCTCGAAGACCGCGGCCACCGCCACGGCGTCTTCGTCAACGGGAAAAAAATCGATCATCGCGTGCTGGAGCACGGAGACGTCATTACCTTCGGCGTCGATGAATCTTACGAAATCATCTTCCGTTCCACTGAGGTTGAGACCTCGGTTCTGAACATCCTGACGCGCATCGGCGGCATGCCGGGCAGCGATTCCTCTTCGAGCGGCCTTCGCAAACTCAATCTTCTCCTCGAAGCAACCTCCCTTCTGCATTCCCAATTGCCTCTCGAGTCCGTGCTCGGCACCATGCTCGACCACGCCATTGCCGTCACCAATGCAGACCGCGGTCTTCTGCTTGAGGCAGATTCTTCTGGATCGCTTCGAGTTCGCCTGGCCCGCGGCAGGGGAGACGCGCACGTGTGGTCGGAAAGCCTTGCTCCAAGCAAGACTGTCCTTCGCCAGGCTCTTGAGCAGAAATCCAGCGTCATCACCGAAGACCTTGCCCTAGCCGATCTCGAACTTCAGGCTGCGCAGAGCATCTTCGCCCAATCTCTTCGCGCTGTCGTTGCCATTCCTCTCTATGCCATACCTCGAGCCAGCTCCGCGGAATCTGCTGCTCCATCCGAGCGCGGGCATCTCCTTGGCGTTGTGTATCTCGATTCCCGCAGCACTACCGCCTTTTCCAAACTCGACCGCCAGATCCTCGACGCTCTTGCAGTGGAAGCCGCCAGCATTCTGGACAACGCGCGTTTGGTTGAACGCGAGCGCGAGCGCCAGCGTCTCGAGCAGGAACTTAACATCGCCCGGGACATTCAGCAGGCCCTTATCCCCCACGGATTCCGCGATTTCCCTTATTTCGCCGTCAGTGGCATCCACTCCCCCTGCCAGGCCGTTGGCGGCGACTACTTCGATGTTTTTCCGCTGAGCGATGAGCGCACAGCCATCCTCGTCGCGGACGTATCCGGGAAAGGCATCGGCGCGGCGCTTCTCTCCACGATGCTGCAGGGGGCTCTTTCCGGATTGACCATAGGTATAAACCCTGTTCTCGTCTTCAATCACATCAATCGCTTTCTGTGCGGGCACGCTGAGGTCGGCCGCTATGCCACCATGTTTTTCGGTATCCTCGACCCCGGCGGCCGCCTCGAATTCATCAATGCCGGTCATCCCTCACCGCTCATTTCGCGTCGTGGCGAGATCACTGAGCTCTTTACTGAGGGATCATTTCCGGTTGGCCTCATTCCGGAAGCCGATTACACGGCCACGACCGTGAATCTCCAACTTGGCGACACTCTTGTCCTCTTCAGCGATGGTGTCACGGAGGCAATGGACCCCGACGAACAGTTGTTCGGAGTCTCTCGCCTCAGGGGAGTTCTCTCCAGCCAGCAGAATGCGCCATTGGATCATCTCCAGAAGGCGATTCTCGAATCTATCGAGAATTTTACCAGCGGCGCCAGCCAGACGGACGACATCACGCTCCTCCTCGTCCACTACCATGGCGTAGCTGAGGCCGCTACTCCCTGAATCTGGCTCTGCCAGGAGATCGTTCGGTTTTGGCGTAATGAGGTGGTGAGAAAAATCGAATTAGAGATTGCAGGCCTCCCAGACATGAGGTTCAACAAAGAAACTCTTTGTGCAATCCAAAGATGACATCCGCGAAGGATGGCTCGAAGAGTTTGCGTCTTGGCAGAGTTGCGCTTTCCGATGGCGAAGAGCTCAGAGGACGTCCTCGCTGAAGTCTTCCCGCATGTTCCATGATCGAGCAGAAAATCATGAAACCCAGAGTTCACGGGGAGGACAAAGAACACAGAGCGCGAAGAACAGGAGCGAATTATTTCAAGGTGTTCAAAGGATACAACACTTACGCGATTCAAATGGCTACTTCTTCGGTTTCAGGACCAACTTCTGCACGCGCCAGTTGTTCATGTCAGCGACAAAAAGATTGTCCTCCGCCGGGCAGGCGATGCCGTGAACCCAGTTGAATTGGCCGATCTCATGTCCAGACTCGCCGTACGTGCCCAGGATCTTGCCGTCCGGCAGTGAGATCTTGTAAATCCTGCCCGGTTCTGCATCTGACGTATAGAGATACTGCGTAGGGCCGTTGGTGATGCAGATCGTCCAGGGCGCGGTCTCATCGGGTGGGTTGACAGGCATGTTGCCAAGGACAGGGTGACGTATCTTGTTGTATGGCACGTTGAGAAAGATGAACTTCTTGAAATTGCCCTCGGTGTCGAAGACCTGAATGCGCCGGTTGCCGCGATCGGCCGCGTACACATTCCCTTGGCGATCGATCCCGATGTTGTGCGGGTTGCTGAACTGGCCGGGGTTTTCGTTAGCATGTTCTCCGCCTTTACCAGCCGAGCCCCACCTCTTGATCCAGTTCCCGTGCTTGTCGAACTTGGCGATCTCCGAGTTGAAGTAGCCGTCACTGATGTAGATGTTGTCGTCGGCATCCCACGCGACATCGGTCGTCCCGTTGAACATGCCGTCCACGGGAACAGGCGGCGGATCGCCCCTTTCAATGTAATGGTGTTGATCCGGCCCTTCCGGCCGCCGTCCGAGGTTCATCGTGACGTATCCGGCGGGGTTGAACCGCATCACGGACATCGACGCTTTGTCGACGACCCACAGGTTGTCGTACTTGTCGAATCTGACGGAGTGCGAGTATGCCAGGCCGTATACGCCGCGGCCGATTTCGCGAACAAACTTGCCGTCCTGGTCGAATTCGAACAACTGCGTCGTGGCGTTGCCGTAGATCGGACCAGCGGTCGCGGTCCCCGGGTGGTTCAGAACGACGATGTGGCCCTTGGAGTTGACGGCCACGCCGAGCACTTCTCCGAGATTCTGATCGACAGAGTACTTTAGGAAGCTCGGCACGGATTCGAACGGGATTTCCGGTGCGGCCTGCTGCGCGAACCCAGGCGTCGCGAACAGGATGAGCACACTAACAATCCACAACCGTTTCATTGAGCCTCCAAAATGATCGTAATTTACGGAAATCACCTCAACCAGACCGCAGAAGCTAGCCTATGGCCGGGAGTCTACCGGCAAATTGGATTCCTGTCGACAAATCAGCCTCGAATTCAAACCGGAAGTGCGACGCTCAAGCCTTTCCCGACAGGAATTATGACATGCTGAAATTGCTTCAGGCCTTTGACCATCGTGAGGTAACCCTCGATTTGGTCAGGATGCGACAATGCGTTATCGGCCAAGATTAAAACCTTCGGGGCGAGCTTAGGCAGGAGGAGAGCTAGTTGGCCGGGTGCGCTTGTGCGGTCGGCGTCAAAGAATACAAAGTCAATAGGTCCCGGAAGCGTCTTGATGAGTTCGGTGGCATCTCCCAATCGTAGATCTACATATTGCAAAAGCCCCGCCTTCAAGAGGTTGTCATGCGCCATCGTCTGCTTCGCGCGATTGCGTTCGATGCTGACGATATGCCCGCCTGCCGGTCCTACCGAGGCTGCGAGCCAAATCGTGCTATATCCATTCGAGGTGCCAATCTCTAGTATTCGCTTTGCACCCGAGCAGCGAGCAAATATGCTTACGATCTCTGCCGTGTCCGGCTCCAAATTCAGCAGTTTGCGTGAGTGTTCAGACTCTTGGGCATCGTAAGTCCGGCCATGTTCTTCGAGCTGCCTCAGAAAATTGCGAATTCCTGTATTCATTAGACGGTGGCACCGGTTCTATAGTGACTCACGCGACTCGCATTCTATATAATGGCGCGTCTCTGTGCCAAACATGGATTTCGAATTTAGCGGCAAGGTGAAAGAGCTCCGTGGGCGCTTGCAGGCCTTCATGGATGAGTATGTCTATCCAAACGAGCAGCGCTTTCATGACGAAATCGAGCGCGACCGATGGTCGCCGACGCACGTGGTGGAAGAACTTAAGCCGAAGGCGCGGGCCGCGGGCTTGTGGAATCTTTTTTTGCCGAACGACGAGCATGGCGCGGGGCTCACGAATCTGGAGTACGCGCCCATGTGCGAAATTATGGGCCGCAGCGCCATGGCCCCGGAGGTGTTCAACTGTTCGGCGCCGGATACCGGGAATATGGAAGTGCTCGCTCGCTATGGCACGCCAGATCAGAAAGAACGCTGGCTGAAGCCGCTCCTCGCCGGAGAGATCCGATCGTGTTTCGCGATGACCGAACCCGCGGTGGCCTCATCCGATGCGACGAACATTGAGGCGAGCATTGTTCGAAACGGCAACGAGTATGTAATCAACGGCCGCAAGTGGTGGTCTTCGGGCGCGGGCGATCCGCGTTGCAAGATTGTAATCTTCATGGGGAAGACCGATCCCTCGGCAGCGCCGCACAAACAACAATCGATGGTGCTGGTGCCAATGGACGCGCCGGGAGTCAAGATCGGCCGGCTGCTGACGGTGTTCGGCTATGACCACGCGCCGCATGGCCACGGCGAAGTCACTTTTGAAAATGTCCGCGTTCCAGTTTCGAACCTCTTACTCGGCGAGGGACGCGGTTTCGAGATTGCGCAAGGGCGCTTGGGGCCCGGGCGCATCCATCACTGCATGCGCTGCATCGGCGTGGCCGAGCGAGCCCTGGAAGCAATGTGCAAACGCGTCCAATCGCGCGTCGCTTTCGGAAAGCCGCTCGCCGAGCAGGGCACCATACGCGCTGGCATCGCCAAGTCGCGTATTGAGATCGACCAGGCCCGCCTGCTAACGCTCCAGGCGGCCTACAAGATGGACACGGCTGGAAACAAGGCGGCACGGGCCGAGATCGCGATGATCAAAGTCGTTGCACCGAACATCGCTCTGCGAGTGCTCGATCGAGCGATCCAGGCCCACGGAGGCGCCGGCGTTTCGCAGGACACGTTTCTCGCCGAAGCGTGGGCCCTTGTGCGCACGCTGCGATTGGCCGACGGGCCGGACGAAGTACACCTCGAGACAATCGCCAAACTCGAACTCGCGAAATTTCCGAAGCCGCCGGCGCAGCCGGCCTCACGCTGAACACCATGCCGCCCATCGTGCTGGAAACACTGCAATCCCTGAAAGGCTTCGTGGGCCGCGAAATCGCCACGACGGATTGGTTCCTCGTCACCCAGGACCGCATTCGACAGTTTGCCGAAGCCACCGAAGACCGCCAGTGGATTCATGTCGATCCCGAACGCGCCCAGCGGGATTCGCCCTACGGCGCCACGATCGCGCACGGCTTTCTGACGCTCTCCTTGCTGAGCTATTTCATGAAGCAGGCAATTCAGATGCCGCATGACGTCCGCTTGAGCGTCAACTACGGCTTGAACCGGGTCCGCTTCCCCGCCCCCGTTCGCGCAGGCACAGAGATTCGTGCGCGCGTCACTCTTCAATCCCTGAAGGAACTCCCCGACAGCGTCGAAGCCGTCTTTGGGGTTGCGATGGAGGGGAAGGCCGCCGCGAAGCCGTGCTGCGTGGCGGATTGGGTTGTCCGTTACTATTCCTAGCGCCGCGGCGATGGTGTCTCACCCGGCGAAGCTGCACAAGTCAGCTAGATTTCAGATCGCGCCTGTTTCAGCTGTGCATTGGGATGCCCGCAGCAAAGTCTCGATCTTGCTCGGCAGCGAAGCGAACCGCTGATCCCGAGTGAGCCCCAG
>JBGPXQ010000196.1:0-5203 GCA_041492805.1 Terriglobia bacterium
AGAGGTAATTGCGCTTTCATGACGGCGATTTTCACTGAATCCACGCGGCTCATTTGTCCCGCGCCGACGCCGACGGTCTGCCCGGCGCGCGCGAATACGATGGCGTTCGACTTTACGTATTTGCACACTTTCCAGCCGAACAGCATTGCGTCGATCTCCTCACGCGCGGGCGCTCGCCGCGTGACCACCTTCAGATCACCCGCGGCGAGTTCGTGGCGATCCTGCTCCTGCACGAGGACGCCACCGGAAATCCGCTTGAGTTCCCACCCGGCGTCTCGCCAAACCGCATCGCCTGCAGGAAGCTGCAGCAGCCGCAGATTTTTCCTGGCCGCAAGCTTTTCTAGCGCCCCCGGTTCGTAACCCGGTGCGATGATGCACTCCACGAAGAGCTTTGCCACTTCTTCGGCGGTCGCCGCGTCGACCGGACGGTTGAACGCCATCACGCCGCCGAACGCGGAAACCGGGTCGCAGGCCAGAGCCTTTGTATAGGCTTCCACCAGCGTGTCCTGTTCGGCCGCGCCGCATGGATTGTTGTGTTTCACGATGACCGCGGCGGGCCGCCAGAATTCCCCGGCGAGTGAAAGGGCCGCTTCCAGGTCCGCCAAATTGTTGTAGGAAAGCTCTTTGCCTTGCAGCTGTCGTGCTGCAGAGAGTCCCGAGGCGGCAGCCCCTGCAGGCGTGTATAGAGCGGCGCGCTGGTGTGGATTCTCACCGTAGCGCAATTCTTGCCGGCGTGTAAATGCGAGGTGCAGCCGGGTGGGTAGCGCGGGACGCTGACCAAGTTCGATCGAGCCGTTGTCAGCGGAAAGGCGTTCGAGTTCCGTGGCAATTTTACCGTCGTAGCGCGCAGTCAGAGCGAAGGCCTTGCGCGCCAGCTCAAGCCGCATCGCGAGGCTTACTTCGCCGCGCGCTGCGATTTCGGCGGCGACGGCGGCGTAGTCGGCCGGGTCGGTCACCACCGCGACGCTTTCGAAATTCTTCGCGGCCGACCGGACCATCGTCGGCCCGCCGATATCGATGTTCTCGATCAGCTCCTCGGGAGTCAGATCTGGTTTGGCGGCGGTGGCTTCGAAAGGATAGAGATTGACGACGACCAAATCGATCGGCGCGATCTTGTGTTCGGCAGTCTGCTGGCGGTCACCCGCATCGCCCCGGCGAAACAAGATTCCGCCATGAACTTTCGGATGCAGGGTCTTGACGCGTCCGCCCAGCATCTCGGGCCATCCAGTCAATTCGGACACGTCGCGGACAGTGATTCCTCCCTCGCGCAGCAGCCGCGCTGTACCTCCGGTCGAAACGATCTCGATCCCGCTCTCGACGAGTTGCCGCACAAAATCAGCAAGCCCGCTCTTGTCATAGACACTCACCAGCGCGCGTTTCACGGGCACAGAATCCTCCGGACGGTGACAGGAAAACCATAATTGTATGCGCGATGGCCGGAATCGAAAAGCGCGAACTGGGCGCCGGCGGGAAAAGAGGAAGACAAGTCGTGGTCAGGACTTCACGCGCGCTTTCAGCCGCGCGTGCTTGCCCTCGATGGTGACGACGTACTCGACCTCATGCGCGCTCTTTTCCTTCTTGAGCTGGTCGGTTTTCTGGCGGACGAATTGCTGAAACGTTTCGAGCGCGAGCCGGTCCTTGCCTTCACCTGTTTGTTCCCTCGCGTGGCAAAATGCCGCGTAGAGCTGTTCCACCTTTTTCTTCTCGTGGTCGGGGTCCTTGCAGGAAATAGCAAAGGGGAATTGCTTCGCGGTGTCAGACCGGGATCCGGAGGACCGCTTGCTCTCTCTCTCTTTTTCAATTTCCCGGGCTGCGGCGCCAAAATAGCGCCGCACGGTGCCTTCTTCCTTTTGTTTCAGGCGCTTGCGGAAGATTTCGCGATACTTCGAATACATCTGGGCAAGAGTGCTGTAGTGGAAGCGTTGCGCATAACTCATCTGCGCGCCCCGGTCGCTGTAGCGCTTCATCATGACATCAATGCGCCACTCGAGGTCCGCAGGCGGCCGTTTCTTCCCTCCGCCGAAATACTGTTCGTATTCAATCTTGAGCTGGCGAATGTCCTTCTCGAGCTGGCTCAGGTCTTCGTCAGTTGTCTTGGCCATGGCGTGTAGGGGCATCTTGATGCTAAGCGGAGCCGCAAATGCGGTCAACGCGTCCGGCGGCCAGCCGTGCGGAACAGGCAATGCTCGCTTGTCCAGACTGGGTTGTCCGGTGCCGCTGCCTATGCTCCAATGCCTTTCGGGTGCGGGCTCTACTTTTACGCTGAACGCCCCGGCCTGGCCGGGGCGTGGAGCCCGCCAAATTTTGGATGCTCGCCGCCGTCACACGTCGAAATCATCTTGCGCTGGTTCAAAAACCGCAGCCACGATTGAGGCCTGGCGTGATGAAGGCCCTGTTGCACGTTTCTTGACTTTGGTGGGAGTGGCTGTCTAGACTGGAAATTTCCGCGCAAAGCGATGAATCCGGTGGAACAAAAGACGATCGTTGTAGGTGTCACCGGCGCTTCGGGCGCCGTGCTGGCGCAGGCTGCGCTGCGGTTGCTCGAAGCCGATCCGCGTGTGGCGCGAATTCATCTCGTGGTCACCGACACGGGTGCGCGTCTGCTGGCGCACGAACTGAACATTTCCACGACCGACGCCAAGCAGCTTCCTTCGCTGTTGATTGGTGGGCGCGCGGCAAAGACTGAAGTTTTGCCGAACAAGGACGTGGGCGCGTCGATCGCCTCAGGCAGTTATCCCGTCGATGCCATGGTGGTGATTCCGTGTTCGGTAGGTACGCTTGCGGCCGTCGCTGCCGGAATGGCCGACGATCTGATCGCACGCGCCGCCGACGTTTGCCTCAAGGAAGGCCGCCGCCTGGTGCTCTGCGTGCGCGATACTCCATTCAGCCGGATTCACCTGGAGAATATGCTGCGCGTGCAGCAGGCCGGCGCAGTGGTTATGCCGGCAATTCCATCGTTCTATCATCAGCCGAAGACGATTGACGACCTGGTCGCGCAATATGTCTATCGCGTCCTCGCGCAGATGGGATTGCCGCAGGAGCAGATGTACCGCTGGGAAGGACAAAAAAAAGGGAAAGCCCGCGAAGTATAAGAGATCAGTGTTGCGCGTCCATTAAATTGGAACAGAAAAAACTTTAACACAGAGAGCACAGAGGACACGGAGACACGTATATTTTCCGCGATAATTGCTCCGATATGAAGAATCCTTCTCATGCTTTTCTCCGTGAACTCTGTGTCCTCTGTGTTGAAACTCCTGGGGTTTGCCGGTGAGCCACAGCCGCATCCGCACGATTCTCGAAATGATCAAGTTCGAGCACTCTGTCTTTGCGCTGCCGTTTGCGCTGACCGGAGCGCTTCTGGCGGCGCGCTATCCCACGATTCCAGGCACAGTGCCGGGCTGGCCGTCATGGCGGCAGATTGTGTGGATCATCGTCGCGATGGTGGGAGCACGCTCCGCGGCGATGACAATGAACCGAATCATCGATCTGCGCTACGACCGCGAGAATCCACGCACGCGCACGCGCGCCCTCGCGACCGGAGCGCTCACGGTAAGTTTTGCGTGGGGTTTCGCGGTTGCGGCTGCTGCGGTGCTCGTGATCGCGGCGTGGCAATTGAACCTTCTTGCGTTCGAACTCTCTCCCGTCGCGATTGCCGTGCTGTTTTTCTACTCCTACACCAAGCGGTTCACGACGTGGTCGCACCTGGTGCTGGGATTTTGCCTGGGGATGTCGCCCGCGGCGGCGTGGATCGCGATTGCCGGCTCGCTCGACGCGCGCATGTTGATTCTCTGCGCCGCGGTAACGCTCTGGGTCGGCGGCTTCGACGTGCTCTACGCGTGCCAGGACATCGAGTATGACAAGGCGGCGGGACTTTTTTCCGTGCCAAGGCGTTTCGGCATCGCCCGAGCCCTCGCCATTGCCCGCTCCATGCACGTCGTGATGATCGCGCTCCTGGCCTGGCTGGCGCGGAGCTTCCACCTGCCGTGGCCCGCCTGGGTGGGGATCGCCGTTGTGGCCGCCTTGCTCGCCTACGAGCATTCCCTGGTTTCCCCGAACGACTTGAGCCGGATGAATGCTGCGTTTTTTGCGGTGAACGGTTATATTAGTCTCTTGTTCTTGTTGTTCTGGGGCGCGGCAGTCGCCGTCGCACACCCGTAACGAGTAGCATAGGCTTTAGCCTGTGCGGGTTTGTATGTCTTGTCTGGGAGTGAACAGCACAGGGTAAAGCCGGTGCTACTGGCGCGTGAGCGAACTTCGAATCAACGACGAGCGGTTGAAGCCGATTGCGGACAAGGTGCTCGCAGGCGAGCGCCTGAGCTTTGACGACGGCATTGCGCTCTATCGCTCCCCGGACCTGCTCGCGGTGGGCTGGCTCGCCAACTTCGTCCGCGAGAAGCGTTACGGCAACACCTGTTTTTTCAACGTGAATCGCCACATCAATCCAACCAATGTGTGCGTTGCGCATTGCAAACTGTGCGCCTTTGGACGCGATCCAAATGCGCCAGGCGCCTACACGTTTGCGCTCGAGGAGATTTACCAGCGCGCGGAGCAGGGCGTGCGCGAAGGCGCGACGGAATTTCACATGGTCGGCGGGCTGCACCCCGATTTGCCGTTCGAATATTTCCTCGACCTGATGCGCGGCCTGAAGAAGCGCTGCCCGACCGTGCACTTGAAGGCGTTCACGATGGTCGAGGTGGGATACTTTTCGCGCATCGCGAAGCTCTCGATTCGCGACACGCTCCTGGCGCTCAAGGAAGCCGGCGTGGACTCGTTGCCCGGCGGCGGCGCGGAAATTTTCCATCCACGCGTGCGGAAAATTATCTGCGACCATAAGGTCAGCGGGCAGCAGTGGCTCAACATCGCGCGCACGGCGCACGAAATCGGCTTGCGTTCGAACGCCACGATGCTTTACGGCCACGTCGAGACGGAAGAGGAACGCGTCGACCATTTGCTTGCGCTGCGCGGCTTGCAGGATGAAACGCACGGCTTCGCTGCGTTCATTCCGCTGGCGTTTCACCCGGCAAACACGGGACTCGCGCACCTGCCTCCGCCGACGGGCTACCACGATCTCAAGTCCATCGCGATTTCGCGCCTGCTGCTCGACAACTTTGACCACATCAAGGCCTACTGGGTGATGCTGACGCCGAGCATCGCGCAAATCGCGCTGCGCTTTGGCGCGGACGACATCGACGGCACCGTCGTC
>JBGPXQ010000116.1:0-7644 GCA_041492805.1 Terriglobia bacterium
GGAATTCGGTTTGCCGTCAGAAAGAGTATCAACGCAGCCGCCTGTGTTAACCGGGCTTGGGTTATTGAGGCGGATGAAGGAAAGGGCATTCAAATCCAGAGCGTAGATCTCATTACCGTTATAGTCCGTGTGGCCTCCGCCCCAGACGATCAGACGATTCCTAGCTGTGTCAGCAACGCCGCCATTCCAGTTTGGGATGATGTTCTGGCAGGCAAAACCTGGAGGGCAGACGTTAATCATCTGCGTGTTCGGAATTTGATACCAGCCAAGCGAGGATGGGAGACCGCCGCTCGATGACGCCTGCGTGGTCGCTGAAGCACCGGCCGATTGCGCAGAAGTGTTGCCTGCTGCATCGTAAGCCGCCACCGTATGCGTGAAGCTGGTCGAGGCTGCGAGACCAGTATCCTGGTAAGTGGTGCTCGCGGTAGTACCGATTTGCGAACCTCCGCGATATACCTTGTATCCCGTCACGCCGACGTTGTCCGTCGAAGCAGTCCACGACAAATTAATCTGCGATGAGGAAATCGCTGTGGCACTCAAGCCCGTAGGGACTGACGGTGGAGTCGTATCCGGCGTGCCGTTGCTGACTGTCACCGTCACGCTTGCGCTTGTCGTGCTGTTCGCTGCCGCGTCCTTCGCAATCGCCCGCAGCGTATGCGAGCCATTGCTTGAGGTTGTCGTGTTCCATGAAACCGAGTACGGCGAGGCCGTGTCCAGGCTCCCGAAATTCGCTCCATCGAGCTGGAACTGTACGCTCGCCACACCTACGTTGTCGCTGGCATTTGCCGTTACTGAAATTGTGCCACTCATCGTCGCACCGTTAGCGGGTGCCGTGACGGAAACCGTAGGCGGTGTGGTGTCCGTCGTCGTATTACTGACTTTCACCGCCACTTGTGCGCTCGTCGCGGTATTACCGGAAGTGTCTGAGGCCATTGCCGTGATGACGTGATTCCCATTCGAGAGTGTGGCCGTGTTCAACGAATAGCTGTAAGGCGCAGCGGTGATTGCCACCCCCGTATTGGCGTTGTCCACCTGGAACTGCACACTCGCCACAGCCACATTGTCGCTCGCACTTGCTGTTAATGTTGCGGCTCCGGAAAGCGTCGCGTTGGCCGCCGGCAAAGTGATCGAGACAGTCGGCGGTGTCGTGTCGCCGATGGTTGCAAACGTCATGTCTCCGCTGGTCGCGCTGGCGTTGCTCGCGTCGGTCGACCGAACTCGAAAGTGGTACAGCGTGCCTTTCGTCAGGCCGGTGAGCGATACCTGATGGCTGGTCACCATCGCCGAGTTGACCGGCGGCGTCGTTCCGTAAGATGCACTCGTGCCGTAATCAACCGCTGAATTGGCAGCGATGTTTGTCGTCCAGCTCACCTGGAAGCCGGTCGTTGTCGCAGTGCTTGCCTGGACATTCGTGACCGTCAGAGTGTTCGGGGGCCCGCCATTGTTGGCGGTCACCAGTCCGGAGCAGCCTGACAATAATGCGCTGCAGACGGAGAACAATAAGAGAGCGCATGAATAAAAGACTTTGTTCGCGGTCCTGCTCGCAAAGCGAACTGCATTCGGCATTTTTCTTTCCCCCGGCGCAGCCCCATTCAGTTGCCGCACGCCATTCCCCCTACGCGCGGTAAGAGTACCTCAGTACTGGAACTTGGCATAACTGGACGCAAGACGCAAAAGAGGCCAGTGTTAAGGTCCGGGATGCTTACTGTCCTGAAGGGAAGTGAATCTTGGTGGTCACGCGGTGAATCTTGGGACCGGTATTGTTCTTGAAACAATTAACTACCGTTAAATGAACTAAATAAGGGAGATGGTTGAGAAGGCAGCAAGTGAGGGATAACGTGGATTCATCCTGCGATGGCCATCTCTCCGCTCTTTCATTTTCAAGCGGCAGAGTAGTTAAATCGCGCGCGCAACTGCATTTGCTACGCGCTCCATTTGCAGTTGAGACAATTCAGCGTACATCGGCAAAGAAAGCGCTTCTTTAGCTGCGCGTTCGGTCTCCGCCAGATCCCCCTGCCGATAACCGAGCGAGGCATAGATTGGCTGGAGGTGAATCGGCGTGGGATAGTACACCGTCGTTGCGATGCCCTGCTCAGCCAGGGTCTTTTGAACCGCATCGCGCTTGGGGACGCGGATCGTGTATTGGTGGAAAACGTGATCCCCCCAACCCATTACGCGGGGAGTCGTCACGCCAGTGACACCGCTAAAAAGTGCGTTGTATTTCGCCGCGTTCTTGCGCCGTCCGGCATTCCAATTGTCGAGGTGCCGCAGCTTAACGCGAAGTACCGCTGCCTGAATTTCATCTAAGCGGCTGTTCCAACCCTGCTCTTCACTATAATATTTCTTTGTTCCACCATGGCCCCGCAAGCCGCGAAGACGTTTGTAAAAGTCTTCGGAGTCTGTGACCACCATCCCGCCATCTCCGTAACCTCCCAGGTTCTTACTGGGGAAAAAACTGATGCATCCTAGATCGCCGATCGAAGCAGTCTTCTTTCCCTTATAAGTAGCTCCGATCGCTTGAGCGTTGTCCTCTACCACTTTCAAGCCGTGCTGTCGGGCAATCTCCATAATCGGATCCATATCCGCAGCTTGCCCGTAAAGATGGACGGGCACGATAGCTCGTGTCCGGGAAGTTATCTTGGAAGCGATCTTCTGAGGATCGAGGTTGAACGATTCCGGCTGGATCTCGATAAATACCGGTTTGGCGCCCAACAAACTCACCGAGTCTGCAGTAGCAATAAAGGTGAAAGAGGGTACGAGTACTTCATCGCCCGGCCCAACGCCCGCCGCGCGCAGCGCGAGAATGATTGCATCCGTGCCTGACGCGACCCCCACACCGAATTTTCGGCCACAATAGCTCGCGATCTCCTCCTCCAGTGAGTGCACCTGAGGCCCTAGAATGAAGTGCTGGGAATCTAGCACGGCATTGATGGCCGCCTGAATCTCGCCGCGGATGGAAGCATATTGCGCGTTCAGATCCAGCATTGGGATTTTGGATGCAACTTCATTCGTGACTGCGCTCATTATCTGTCTCCTAGCGCTGCGAGTATCCTCAAGCGCTATCGGTGCAGAACGCGAGAACTACATCCGAACAGTAAGCTCATGTAAACTAACACAATCTGCGCGTCGGAAGATGGGCGCAAAATGGTCTCGTGTCAATCTGCGGAAGGGGGCGAGGCCTCTGCATTGTCGGTCTGTTTCGATGCTTGTCTTTGCAATCTCTTTGACGGTAATCCTATTTCGCGCATCTCGTAAAGTAGCGTGCGGTAACTGATCTTCAGATCTTTCGCCGCCTTGCGCCGGTTCCATTTGTTTTCGCGTAGGGCATTAAGAATCAAATTCCCTTGCATTTCGCGAACCGCTTGCTTGGCAATCCGTTTCAGCGGGATTGTGCCGTCCGCAGCCGCTCGAACCGGCGACGCCGGAGAACGCTTCATCGTCGGCTCCGGAGTCACGGCCTCGAGCGAACCCAGAATTGCGTAGCGCGCTACTAGATTCTCGAGTTCCCGGATGTTCCCTCGCCATTCCCGGCACGCCAGGCTCTCCATCACTTCTTCCGGAAAAGGCGGCGCGTGGCGTTCGAATCTGGCGTTCAGTTGCCCCAGAAAATAATTTGCAAGCAGCGCGATGTCTTCGCGCCGCTCGCGCAAACTTGGCAGATTGATGTTAATTACATTGATGCGGTAGAAAAGATCGCGCCGGAATCGGCCCGCATCGATTTCGCTTTGCAGATTTCGGTTCGTGGCGCAAATGACGCGGGTCTCTGCTCGTCTTTCCTGCTTGTCGCCAATCCGGCTGAACTGGCCGTCCTGGAGCAACTGCAGGATCTTGGCCTGCAAGCTCATGTTCAGGTCCGCAATTTCGTCGAGGAAGAGTGTCCCCCGATGCGCCATTTCCACGTAGCCCGGCTTCGAAGTGTGCGCATCCGTAAATGCGCCCTTCTCGTAACCGAATAATTCGCTCTCGAGAAGGGCTCCAGGAATGGCCGCGCAGTTCACCTTGACGAAGGCACCCGAAGAAAACGCCGTGCGGGAGTGGATGTAATACGCCAAAAGTCCTTTTCCCGTTCCATTCGCGCCTTGGATGAGAATCGGGACGTCGGTCCCTAGGACCTTCTGCACCTTTTGCCGAATTGCAGCCATGGCTGCGGACCGGCCGAAGATGATCTCGTCCGGAGGCAGCCCGCCTGCCTTCGCGGTTGGCCCACCGCTATTTTTTTCGGAAACTGCCATTCTTGGTTCCTGTGTGTTGTCGACCTGGAAATCCCTGCCTCCGGTGATGCACACAAAGAGCCAAAGCAGGCGCTGGGATCGGAGGATGAAGAGAAGCCGAACCACTCCCCGCTCAAACTCATAAGTGCTTTTTTATAAGTACTTTAACTGTGGGAGTCACTACGGTTCTGACGGCATATAAGGCCGCTCACCCTGGTATGCGAGTTCCTATCCCGGGCGGAAAATGATTGCGCAAAGGAGACAAACTCTTCCCGGAAGCGCCCTCGCAGTTAATCGAGAGAAAAAGATTCTTCTTGTCAATAAATTGTTGGCGCTTCCCCTAACGCGAGGGGAATATAAACGATTCCAGCAGGTCAGCACGGGCCTTCTCGTCCGAGGCCACTACTCGCAAGATGTCGCTGACGGACAGCATCCCGCGGAATCCCTGCTTCTCATCGAGCACGATCAGATGGAAGATGGTGTTCTGATCCATCAATCGCAGGCAGTCTTCCAGCGTCATCTCCGGCGTCACTGTGATCAGTTCGCGCGTCATGATATCCGAAGCTTTCATCCAGGCGGGACACTTGTTTTCCGCTGCGACCTTGTCGGAAACATCGCTATGCGAGATCACGCCAACAATTTTGCCGCTTGCATCTACCACCCCGACCGAGCGCACCTGCTTCTCGCGCAGATATTGCGCGGCCTGATGAACACTGGTCTCTTCGGTGATGGAATATACTTCCTTGCGGGACCCGATTAGATCCGCCACTTTCATGGGACCCTCCGGGGAACAGTCTCGCGGGATACTAGGCCTATTCCCGCCTTGATGCAAGATGCATTCGAGCTCATTGCGGACTGAACCATAAGCCTCAATGAGTCAAAAAGAAGTAGCGATGAAATGCCTGGCGGAATGTTCCGCGAGGCGGGAAGCTTGCGTCAGGCCCGCGCGGCTTCGCTCCGGATGATATCGTAGCGCTCAATCACAGCAGCCACGCCCATCCGCATGTTCCCATCTTCCATTCGCCGCTCGACCCGAACCACCTTTCCCAGCGCCCGGACAATCACTTCCGAACCGTGAGTTACCTCTGCCGGCAGCGTCAGTGTCAGATCCAGTTCCGAACCGGCTTCCAGGTTCTGATCCACCACGAAATAAAGACCACGCGTGGAGATGTCGCGCGTTTTGCCCTGCTGTGAAACCGGCGCCCTCTCGGTGGGGACACGAATGATGATCGGCAAGGACAAATCGTAGCGCCGGGCTGTGCGACGTTCCGCCATTTCCCCCATCCTCCAATTCACACCGCGGATACTTAAACTTTCCCGCGTTCCCTTCTCTAAATTGAACTTACTTGCATTCCCCGGCTATCACCGTCTTCATCGCCCTTTCGCAAAAACTTCTCCAACAAACAGTGACCAGGTTTGGACTCATAAGAACAACGAAACTCGTTCCAACAGTGGTAAAACCGTATTGCGAACTCACGTTAACGACGAATGCCGCAGGCCGACCCGGGTGACTTAAAACCGATTCCCCGCCCATCGGGTAGCCATCGCTCCGGTGAAACATTTGTTGCAACATAACATAACTCAGTTCCACGCTGCCGGGCTATCGCTTTTTTCACCCGAACCAAGAATTTTGCCGGCACGCTTCTCGCAAGTCCTCGTCGTGATTTTGTGCCCACCACGAAGGGCCGTTCAGGCCGGTGATTCTACCCGTGCCGGGTCCCCACCGCCGAAGCGGGCTCCTCGGCCACGGCTGCTGAAGCCGATTTCCGCACCCGCGGCGTATCCAGATTAAATTGCCGCATTTTGTAGAGCAGGGCCTTGTAACTGATCCCCAGCATCTTGGCGGCGTCTTTCCGGCACCAGCGCGTCTTCTCCAGTGCGTCCGCGATTGCTTCCGTCTCGGCTTCGTCTTTCAAGCCGCGCACCAGCGCCTTCAGTCCTTGTTCCTTCGGCGGAGCCGGTTCTTCCCGCGGCGAAGTCCGCTGGCGCATCGAAGACATCTCCACCAATTCACGCAAGCTGCCTTCATCGTCCTCCAGGATCACATACCTTTTCACGAAATTCTCCAGCTCGCGCAGATTGCCCGGCCAGGGATAATTCACGGCCGCATCCAGGAGGTGCTTGGAAGGCGGCTGCGCGGGCTTGCCGAATTTCTCGCTGTACTTTTGCAGAAAATGGTGGAACAGCAGCGGAATCTCAGCTGTCCGCTCGCGCAGCGGAGGCACGATGATCGACAGTACGTTCAACCGATAGTACAAATCTTCGCGGAAGCGGCCCGTTTTCATGGCTTCGTGAACGTCAACGTTTGTTGCAGCAAGCACACGCACATCGGTTTCCACCAGGTGCCGTCCGCCGAGCCGTGAATATTGGTGGTCCTGCAGCACGTGAAGCAGTTTGGCCTGCAAGTGCGTGCTCATCTCCGCGATTTCATCCAGGAAGATCGTCCCTTTGTTGGCCATTTCAAACCTGCCCGGCTTGCTGCGTACCGCGCCGGTGAAGGCGCCCTGCTCGAAACCAAACAGCTCCGATTCCAGAAGCTCTCCCGGCAACGCCGCGCAATTCACCTTCACGAACGCCTGGTTTCGCCTCTTCGAGCGCAGGTGGATCATTCGCGCAACGACTTCCTTGCCCACCCCGCTCTCGCCGCAGATAAATACGGGCACGTCCACCGGCGCGATCTGAAGGATCTGCTGGCGGATTCGCACCATCTGCGGGCTAGCCGCCAGAAAACTCAGGTCTTCGGTCACTTGATCGCAGTAGTCGCGCAGTGCCTGATTTTCCGTCGTAAGCTGCTTCTTCTGGCGAGATTTCAGCATCGCCGCATCCAGCTCTGTTTTCTCGAATGGCTTGGTCAGATAATCGTGCGCCCCCATTCGAATGGCTTCCACCACTGTTCCGACCTCATTCGAACACGAAAGCATGATCACATTCAGGCTGCGGTCGATCTGCATGAGCTCTTTCAGCGTCTCGATGCCGTTCATCTCCGGCATCAGTACATCCAGGATGATGAAGTCCGGCCGTTCGCCTTTGTTCACCTTCTCCAGCGCATCTCTGCCGGAGCTGACCGCCTCGACGTCGAATCCGTCCACTTCCAGCAGTGTCTGCAGATACTTTCGAATGCTTGGCTCGTCATCAACGACGAGAATTTTTTCTTTCGCGGCCATTGGCTGTTCCCTCTCAATCAAGAAAATTCTTTTGTCCTAGCCCTGATCCATCGGCAATAAAAATGTAAATCTGCTCCCGCTGCGCGATTCGCTCTCCACCCATATCTTCCCGCGATGCGCCTGGATCAGCCGCTTCGCGATCGCCAGCCCCAGCCCCATTCCGGAGGTGTTCCGGTCTACGCGGACAAAATCTTCAAAAATCTCCTGGTGGTGCTCCGCCGCGATACCCGGGCCGGAGTCCGCTACGCTCACTTCTACGCTGTTGGGAC
>JBGPXQ010000073.1:0-9772 GCA_041492805.1 Terriglobia bacterium
GGTCATAGCGGCCGCTCACCATCAGCAGGCGCTGGCCGGTCTCTCGGAGTCGATCCATGTAGGGCACGGGGCTGACCGGTGTCCAGTACCGGCGGAGTTCCTCCTCCGTCACCTTTGTCCGAAGACTTTCCCACACATGCATCGTCGTCATGCCCGTGCGGACAGCATCGGCAAAATATGTGGAGACGTGCAGAAACGCGCCGGCCCGCACAGCGGGGTCGTGCGCCATCGTGATCGAACCAACGGCCGACCCGATGCTCGTGCCGACAAGCCCCAGCCGTGTGTAGCCCTGCCGTTCGAGCCACCGCAGGCACCGCCGCGTGTCCGCAATGGCCTGGCGGGTGGCCTGGAGCGTGAGCCCGACATTCGCCCCGACCAACTGGTCGGCGCGCTCATGGCCGGGTGCAACTCGCCGGTCGTGGTACGGGAGAGAAAGCCGCAGCACCGTGATGCCAAGAGCATTGAGCCAGCGGCAGAGGTTCAATTGGCCATTCCATTTGGCGTTCCAGTTGGGAAGAAGCACAACGGCGGGGCCGGATGCCCGCGCACGGAAAAAGCGCGCATGGACAAGATTATTTTTCGGCCAGGGTGACACAATCTCGCTTGTGAAAGTCAGGACGCACCCGCCTGCAGCGCCGTTCTCGGGAGGATTCAGCACGTAATCATCAGCGGGCGTCACAGCAAACCAATCGTCGCTGTGAGTCAGCGTCTCATCCACCCAGGCATCGAGAAACGCGCGCGGATCGGGTTCATCTCGGCGGCCGCCGATGTGCTCCAGGCCCCATTCGAACGGAAAGACGCGGCGGTTATCGTCGGTCGTCCACCGGGTATGCTCGTAGCGGCGTATTCTTTGTTCGAGCCAGGACATAGTCTGTAAGGCATCGAATATAGGGGCGTGCGGGAAGCCTGTCAAACGCGCCTCCTGTTGCCTGTTTGCTTCCCTCTATGTACAGCAAACGTTGTCGGCGCACGGCGGGTGTGGCAGAGTCAAAGCGTGATCCCTCTTGGCGCTTTCTTGGTTGGTTTGGTGATCGGAAGTTTTCTGAACGTCTGCATATTGCGCATTCCAGCGGGCAAGTCGATTGTCCTCCCGGCGTCGAGCTGCCCCAAATGCAGCAAGGCAATCGCGCCGTATGACAATATCCCCGTCCTAAGCTGGCTCATCCTTGGAGGAAAGTGCCGAAACTGTAAGACGAAGATTTCGGCAATGTATCCGGCCGTGGAATTGCTGACCGGACTGCTGTTTTTGGCTTGCCTATTGGCATTCGGCCTGACCCTGGATGCACTCAAGTGGGCAATCTTTTCTGCGTTGCTTGTTGTACTGACGATCACAGATTTTCGGGAGCGCATTCTGCCGGACGCGGTCAATTTTTTCGGAATGGGTGCCGGTCTCCTGCTCAGCTTCTTTACCAAGGAGACGGATGGAACTGCTTTATGGATCGCAAACCGGTGGTTCGACTTCCCACCTCCGCAGCCAGCACTGTCGTTTGCCGATGCGATCCTCGGAGCGTTGGCCGGCAGCGGATTGCTTTGGGCCGTGGCCGAAGGATATTTTCGGATGCGAGGGCGCGAGGGCATGGGACTCGGCGACGTAAAAATGATGGCGGCCGTGGGAGTATTTCTCGGGCTGAAGCGGACGTTAATGACCGTGCTCGCCGGGTCGCTTCTGGGAAGTGTGGTCGGTATCATTCTGATCGCTCTCTCGAAAAAGGACCGCAACTACGAACTTCCTTTTGGTACATTCCTCGGAGCGGGGGCATTGCTGGTGTTGTTTTTTGGGACTCCAGCATTGCAGTGGTATCAATCTCTTCTGGCGGTGAAGTAGGGCGTGCCACTCAACATGCTAGCTGCGCTGGCGATACCGGATGTGGGATCGGTCTGGCTGCTGACGGGCGTCTTGTTTACCCTGGTGTTGGCCGGCGCGGTCATTGCAGCGATCGCGGCGCGCCGCTTCTTTCGCGTCGGCGCACGACCCTCGGATGATCCCGGCACCCCGACGCCACGCAGTGACAACCCTGCCGCGTTCGTGACGGCCTCCATGCAGGCCGTCATTCAAAAGCTCCGCGAACAGGAAAAAGAACTCGAAGCCCTGCACCGCGCCGAGCGCGAACGCGCCCAACAGACGGAGCGCTTGAGCGAAGCCGTGACCCGTAATATGCCCGCCGGGCTGCTGCTGCTCAATTCGGCCGGGTTAATCACAAGCGCGAATCCAGCCGCCGAACTTGCTCTCGGGGTGAAGTCTCTTCCTTATCGCCGGTATAACGAAGTCCTCGGGTCGGGTTCGCGCCTGACGGACCTCATTGCAGGATGCCTGGAACACGGGAGGACGTTCCGTCGCGAAGAGGTGGAATACCTGACTCCTTCACACGAACTCCGCCAGTTGGGCGTAACGATTTCGCCGATCCTGCGCGGCGCCAGCGAAGTCACCGGCGCCATTTGCCTACTGAGCGACTTGACCGAACTCGCCGCCCTGCAAAAACAAATCCACATGAAGGAAAACCTCGCCGCGCTCGGCGAGCTTTCCGCAGGCATCGCGCACGAATTCAAGAACGCGCTGGCCACGATTTCAGGCTACGCACAAATGATCCGCAGCGAGGCGAAACCCGGGACGGAATTGCGCGAGCATGGCGAGAAAATCCTGGACCAGACGCGCGCACTGACACACGTGGTAACCGAGTTTCTGAAGTTTGCGCGCCCGCTCGATCTTGCCGACGAGCAAGTCACCCTTCGCCCGATGATCGACCGCGTTCTGGCCGAAGTGGCCGAAGCCGTGCCCGGCGTATCCATTACCTGCGAGGGCGAGTTCGGCGACGTATCCGGCGACGACGCCCTTCTCCGTCAGGCCCTCCTGAACCTCGCGAGGAACGCCGCTGAGGCTGTCGTGGGCAGTCCGGGCACCGGGCGCGTGATCATCCGGGGCGAGATCGAACAAACAGGCGCCATGCAAGGCCAGCGGATCTCCATCGCAGATAATGGACCGGGCATTCCGCCTGATGCTTTGACGAAGATCTTCATGCCCTTTTACACAACGAAAACGAATGGCACGGGTCTGGGGCTGGCCGTCGTTCAGAAGATCGTCGTTCAGCACGGGGGTACCATTGAGGTGCGGAACCAACCTCAAGGAGGCGCGGACTTCATCGTATGGTTACCGTTTGTACGCGAGCCAGCAAGGGCCATTGATTCAGCCGCCGCGCGCATCTAAACTAAAAGGGAGACGATCCGCCGATTGCCCTTAGAAAGGCGGCCAATAACTATGAACCCAAAACGAATCCTCTTTACGAGCTTCTTGAGCGCGCTGTTGCTTATCCCCGCGTTGCTGGTGGCGCGCCAGGATCAAGAAAGTGTCGCCGATGCGGCCCGCAAGGCACAGGCAGGAAAGAAACCGGCAGCCAAACCCGCGATGGTCATTACCAACGATAACCTCGATACCATCAAGGGTACGATCTCCGTTGTTGGCGCGGAACCGGCTCCGCCAGCGGACCAAACCGCACCATCAGGCGATAAGGGCAAGGCGGTGCCCACAGGTGAAAAGAGTAAGGCGGCGCCCGCGGACGAGAAGAATCCTCCGGCCAAGGACGAACCGTATTGGCGGAAGAGGTTTTCGGACGCCCGAAAAAGAGTTGCGGACGACGAGCACGAACTCGACGTCCTGCAACGTGAATACAGCCTGAAGCAACAGCAGTACTACAGCGACCCAAACACGGCGATGAAGGAACAGTTCAACCGCCAGGATCTGACCGACACCAAGACAAAAATTGACGACAAGACCGCAGCTGTCGCGCAGGACAAACAGGCTATCGCCGATCTCGAAGACGAACTGCGCCAGGCGGGCGGCGATCCCGGATGGGCCAGCGCGCAGTAGGTCTAAATTGTTTTCTGGATGATTTTTCAGTTCTGTTTCTCCACCAGCCCCGGATAGTGGACACCGCACACGGCTGTGCGGCCGCGCACTCAGCGCCCTGAAAACATGGTAGAACAAATTTCGATGGAACCCCTTCTCCTGGTCGAGGACAAACCCGAATTGCGCGCCATGCTGCGCAAGGCGCTCGAACGCGCCGGGCACAGAGTGGACGAGGCGCCGGATGGCTCCGCAGCGGTCGCGAAAGTGCGAGCGCGGCGTTACCTGCTCGTTCTCACTGATCTGAAGCTGCCCGGCTGCTCTGGCATAGAGGTGCTGCGCGAAACCAAACAGGCCGATCCCACCATCCCCGTCATTCTCATCACCGCGTACGGCTCAGTCGAGGATGCCGTCACCGCGATGAAGGAAGGCGCTTACGACTTCATCCAGAAGCCCGTGGACCTCGAACATCTGAATCTTCTCGTGGAGCGCGCGTCGCAACAGCAAGAACTCTTGCGGGAAAATTTATTGTTGCGCGAGGAATACACCGAACGGTATGGCTTCCCGCGCATCGTCGGCGAACACAAGACCATGCAGGAGGCGACGCAACAGGTCCAGCGCGTGGCGGCAACGGATTCCACCGTGCTCCTTCTTGGACAAAGCGGAACGGGTAAGGAGCTGTTTGCCCGCGCCATTCATCATCTTTCCCCTCGCCGCCAGCATCCTTTTGTCGCGCTGAACTGCGCCGCAATCCCCGAGGGCCTCGTGGAGAATGAGTTGTTCGGGCATGAGCGGGGCGCCTATACGGGAGCGGGCGCCCGCAAAGTCGGGAAGATGGAGCTGGCAAATCGAGGAACGATTTTCCTCGACGAGATCGCCGAGCTTCCTCTGGCCACTCAGGCAAAACTTCTCCGCGTGCTTGAGGAACGGAGCTTCGAGCGCGTCGGTGGAACACAATTGGTCGATATCGATGTGCGCATTCTGGCGGCGACCAACAAAGACCTGCGCAACGCCGTGGCCTCGAAAACATTCCGCGAAGATCTTTACTTCCGCATTGCGGCCGTCCCGATCACGATTCCTCCCTTGAGCGAACGGGGTGAGGATGTGTTGATGCTTGCCGAGCACTTTCTCGATCGTTTTCGCCGCGAATTTCGCAAGCCAAACCTGAAGCTTTCCCCGAGCGCTTGCACAGCAATGCGCGGTTACACCTGGCCGGGAAATGTGCGGGAACTGCAAAACACGATCGAGCGCGCGGCCATTCTCTCCGATTCAGAAACGATCGATGCGGCGGAACTCCAGCTTCCCGCCCCGCGTCCGCCGGACGGACAAATGCCGGAGGGGATGCTCGGTCAGAATTTCGATTGGGGCGGCACGTTGCAGGAGGTTGGGTCCCGCGCTCTCAACCATGTCGAGCGATTCAAGATCGAATCGGCGCTGAAATCAGCGAAGTGGAACAAGACACGAGCCGCAGAACAACTTGGAGTTTCCTATAAGACTCTGCTGAATAAGATCCGCTTGCTGGGCCTCGAAAACTGAACGGAAACTGTCGCTCTCAGATCGAGCGAAACAACAAAACTAATCCCGCGCCAATTGAAACGCCGCCGACGAGGCGCGCGAGGAGTGGCCCGCGCTTCCACAGTTTTTCCGTCGCGATGATCGCCGCGACGCCTGCCATCACCGCGAGGTTCATGACGCCGAGAACTAATTGCATCAGCATCAGCGCCCAGCAACACGCTGCGCAGAATGCGCCGTGATGCAGGCCCACGCGAAATCCACCCCACGCGCCCGGCTTGTACGCGTGGCCCAGGAACAGTAAAGGTTCCCGGCAGTGTTTCAAACAAGCTTGCTTTAACGCAGTAAGTTGCCAAATACCCGCAAGGACGAGAGAAGCACCCGCCGCAGCGGGAATCCAGTGGCTAAGCTGCGCCGAGGCCATCGCGGCACGCGAAATCTCGAATCCCGCCGCAAAAGCCATAGCGCCGAATGCGCCCCAGACCGTGAAATAACCCGCCCCGGCTAGAACCGTGTTGAACATGGGCCATCGCTGATCCGTGTGTCGTGCGACTCGGGTATAGAGTTCCAACATCGGCCACGACGAAGGAAGCATCATGGCGACCATCATCGCCTGCCACATCAGCAGGAAGATGACTGCCGAGCCAGCCAGCGACTGCCCCGGCATGACCATCCACATCATCGGCATGGTCCAGCCGCCCGGCATCGCCATGCCGCCCGACATCCCGCGTGCAGCATGTAGCGTGTAGGCGCCGGCGAGAACGAATACACAGGAGGCAACTGCTCGCGCCCATTGTTCCGCGCGGTCAAGAGGCGCGGCGACGGCCTGCTCCGCGATCTCCCGCGCAGCAGTAGTATTGGTTGGAGCTCCCATGAGGGGAATCAGCCGGCAGCTTCTCCCGCGTAATCAAAGTGGGAGAATTCGCCGTACTGCCCGGAGTGATCGTAGTTCAGTAACTTGAATTCTGTTTTTAGACGCATGACCTTCGACCGGCCAAGCGTGAGCCGTTTGGAAGTGAAACCTGTGGGCTTATCCAGGTAGATCTCCTCCGCTTCGCCCGAGACGGGGTTGAGGATGGGCCCCAACTCAACTTCATAGAAATCCCCAATTTTCACGGTGCTGTTCAGGGCCTTGATCTGAACTTGAATCGGGGCAAAATTCGGGCCCAGAGGATGCGCCGTAACAGCGGAAAAAATCACCCACGGACCCCCCGACTTCCCTTCGGACAGCTTCGTGAGCGCCGCCCGCTGCGCCGTATTGGCCTTCTGATCGATAATCGTGAGGCCGGTAACGTTGCCCTTATGTAGCGCCGCAGGGGAGTGTGCTAACCACGACATCGAAAGACCTGCAAGTGGAACATCTCCGAAACGGCCCTCCGTGATGTGCCAGACGTATCCGCCTTCGCACTTTCCCTTCGTGGGTGGAGCGTCGAAACTGCACGGGCAACCCCAATCGCAACTGCATGCACCGATAAGAACACCTTTCGCATTCCATTTGGTCGCCATGGGATGGCCTCCAGTTAGTAAAAACTTTTTATACTACTGATCGCTCCGCGGAGTAAAGCACTCCCTTCTCCTGATTTTAGATTTTCCGTCCGCTGTGTAGCGTTACGATCCCGCCGGTCCATCGTTCGAATTGGACGTCGGCGAATCCCGCGCGTTCGAACAGTAACTTCAGCACTTCAGGAGGCGGGAATTTGCTGACCGAGTTGGGGAGATACGTGTACGCCGTGGCATTCCCCGAAATTATTCCACCCAGTAGAGGGAGAACATGCCTGAAGTAAAACCGATACAAGGCGCCGAACACCTTTCCCGGGGGTTCCGCAAATTCCAGGATGCCGGCGGCCCCGCCGGGTTTCAACACGCGCCGTATCTCCTGTAATCCACGTTCGTAGTTGGCGAGATTGCGGAATCCAAAAGCGCAGGAAGCCAGATCGAAGCTGCCATCGGCGAACGGAAGATGCAGCGCGTCCGCCTCGACGAATTCGACAGCGGCTCCCGTCGCGGCAGCTTTCGCGCGCGCTCGAACGAGCATCTCAGGAACGAAATCACAGCCGATGATTTGCGCGCCGGTTGACGCTTCCCTTCTAAACGCAAATGCCAGATCGCCTGTGCCACAGCATAGGTCGAGAGCGCGCGCATTCGCGTCGCGAAGCACTGCGCTGAATGTCCGTGCCACGCGCCGCCGCCATACCTTATCGATATCGAGCGAGAGGAGATGATTTAGCAGGTCGTATCGCGGGGCGATGCGCCCAAACATTTCCCGGACGTGAGCGGCGGCCTCGGCTTCGTCGCGCACCCCTTCGGGGCGCGTGCCGGGAAGGTCGCGCTGCGATGCAGAATTCATCTACGTACGCCCGAGGAAGCGGTTTCGCGCAAGACTTGCAAAAGCAGTCGTGGATTAGCTTCAACGCCGCAGCGAACTTTGCCGATACGCTCGGGTAGGACAAACCGCAGTCTGCCGGCACGAGTTTTCTTGTCGGCTTGCATGGCCGCAATCAAGCGGGCGGCGGAGACGCTCGGCCACGGAGGAAGAGGGCCGACGCGCGCGATCAGAGTCGTTAGGCGGCCGGCATCCTGCGCCGAAAACAGATTGCTTGCGACAGCGAGCTTCGCGGCCGCCACCATTCCCCAGCCCACAGCTTCGCCGTGGAGGTATCGGCGGTAGCGTGTCACGCTTTCGAGCGCGTGCGCGAACGTATGGCCGAAGTTCAGGATTTCGCGCAGGCCGGATTCGTGCTCATCGCGAGATACTACGCGCGCCTTTTGAGCAACTGACCGCTCGATGACGAAATCGAGTGCGGCAGGATCGCGGCGAAGGAGCTTCTCCATCTTCTGCTCCAGAAACTGGAACAGAATTGCATCGCCAATGACGCCGTACTTGATGATTTCGTAGATTCCCGAGCGGAATTCACGCGGGGGAAGGGTCCGTAACAGATAGGGATCCGCGACCACAAGTTTCGGCGGATAGAACGCTCCGACAAGATTCTTGCCTTCCGGAAGATTCACCCCGGTCTTGCCTCCGATGGCGCTGTCCACCTGCGCGACCAGCGTTGTGGGGATATGCACAAGCCCGATACCCCGGGCATAGCTCGCCGCCACGAACCCGGCCACGTCCCCGACCACTCCGCCGCCGACCGCGACGAGCAACGCGCGGCGATCGGCCCCGGCGCGCACCAGTTGCCGACAAACTCGCTCAACCGTGACAAGATTCTTTGCCGCCTCCCGGTCATCGAACAAAATTGTGGCGGGATGAGCACCCCGGAAAATCTTCACGAAGCGCGTCCCCCAATGCCTCCATACGCGAGAAGATGAAACCAAGAAAACTCCCCCGTCGTGTCCGAGTCCAGCGACCGCCCGGGCTGACTGGGTAGCGACACCCCGCCCACAGAGAACTTGATAGGCGCCATTCGCAGAACGCACTCTAATTGTTTTCATCGCTGTCGCTTCGAAGCGATTGAAAAATGTAACACAGTTGGCGGATCACCGAGGGTGCGAAAGACATTTGCATGCTGGCGCGCCCGGTTCTTTCTAAGGACAAGCACCTTGTTTGTACTCCCTGGTACGGTATACGGTGTAAGCCTCATTTTCCCAACTCGATTGGAGGAAACATTCAGCCGTGAAGACAACGCAACTGGGACACAATGGACCAATCGTCTCCGTAGTTGGACTTGGTTGTATGGGGATGTCCGGCATGTATGGGCCGGCGGACGAGGCAGAGAGCATCGCGACAATTCACGCAGCCATCGATTCCGGGATCAATCTCCTGGATACGGGCGATTTCTACGGAATGGGCCATAACGAGATGCTCATTCGCCGGGCCATCGAAGGCCGTCGCAAGGACGACCTCATTGCCGTCAAGTTTGGCGCGCTTCGCGGGCCGGATGGCGCTTTTTCCGGACACGACATGCGCCCGGTGGCGATACGAAACTTCATCACCTACAGCTTGCGCCGGCTTGGGACCGACTACATCGACCTCTATCAGCCCTGCCGGGTCGATCCCCACACTCCGATTGAGGAAATCGTCGGCGCAATCGCGGACCTTGTGAAAACCGGATACGTCCGCTACATCGGGCTTTCGGAAGCGTCCGCGTCCACCATTCGGAGGGCGAACTCGGTGCATCCGATCTCTGCTCTGCAGATTGAGTATTCCCTTGTGAGCCGCAGCATAGAAGCGGACATCCTGCCTGCCGTACGCGAATTCGGCATCGGGGTGACGGCCTATGGTGTGTTGTCACGAGGCCTGCTTTCCGGCTCCCCCCTCTCCGGGCCGACGGATATCCGTAACCGCTTTCCGCGCTTTCACGGCGAGAACCTCGATAAGAACCGCAAACTAGTGGACGCATTGAATGCGATTGCGGCGAGCAAGAATGCGACCGCCCCTCAGGTAGCGATTGCGTGGGTGATGTCGCGCGGCGCGGA
>JBGPXQ010000114.1:0-7779 GCA_041492805.1 Terriglobia bacterium
CCGCGGCCATTCTGCGCGCATCGTTGCAGCGGCAACCCCTGCACCGGAACATCCGCGAAGCAAGAGTCTAGCCCCGCTGCCGACGCGGCCAAGGGATGCGCTTGCGGCTGCGGCGGAACACCGCGTCCGGCTTGCGCGCATTCCTGCGGCGGCAATCCCTGCACCGGCGGTGCGCTCAACACCTCGCGCATCATTATTGGAGAGGTAGTCGAGAACCAGCCTTCGAGCTTCAGCGTCGTCGGGCAAAACGGCAACTCGCTTACCGGCTTCGTCGTGGAGTTCGATGATGGCCAGCAGGTGAAGACCGACGACCGTGGAGAAGCCACCTTCACGCCGAAGTCGCACAAGGCGCTCAAGGCCAACATTCCCGGAGTCGCCGCCACCAGCGTCCACGTCTTGACGGCGGAACAGGCGAGCAAGAGTCCTTCGCGCGTGCCACGCTTCACCACGGCAGGCACGCAGATGAGCGTCACCCGCGCGGGAATGTTTGACGGCAATGCGGGCAATACGCATGCCAAGATCGGCAGCATGCCCTGCGCCGTGATGTTCGAGTCGCCGCACCAAGCCATCCTCTTCGTTCCGGCCGAGACGCCGCTCGGCACTTCTTCGCTCCACATCGAAGACCAGGGGAAAACGATCGAGCAGCCCATCAGTGTGGTGCAGTTCTCGCTCCAGGCGGACAAGTTGAAGCTCGCGCGCGGAGAAAGCACGCAGGGGAAAGCCGTCGTGCAGGGAGCTGATGAAAATCTTGTCGGTGGAGTCATCCGCATCAAGAATCTTTCTCCCCAGACGGTCGCGCTCCAAGCGGCTGGCGGCGGGACCGACACCATCGAAAAGCGCATCGAGCCCGGCATGATCCACAACGGCCAAATCGAAATTCCGCTCACGATAAGCGCGCGCCGCGGCGGCGGTTTCCAGGTCGTCGGCGGCGTGTTCGATCCGAAGGCGCTCGCTGCTGCCACGTGCAGTTGCGGGTGTGGCGGGACGGCTCGCCCGGCCTGCGCCTATTCCTGCGGCGGCAATCCTTGCACCGGCGCATCCGTGCACCAATAAATACGAAACCTGAAATCTGCCAGCCCGGAGGCCCGCGCCTCCGGGTGCTTGCTTCGCGTCTGGTCTTGTCGAAGCACTGATTTTTTTCCTGGGTTTCGATAAGCTGCGCGCGTTTGTATCCCTCCGTGAGCCGTAAAATCGTTTTGCGATTAGAACAGGGTCATCTCCTTTGCTTTGTATGAGCTGACGCATTGCATGTGGGCGTTTCATTTTCGATTAGAAACGGCCTCCGAGCGCGATTGGAGGGCGAAATCGGACGAAGGGTTCGCGTGCAGCGCCCCCTCGGAATTAAGGAGGGCGGGCGAAGGCCGCGGCGGCATGGGCGTGAAGGGACAGGTTAACCGGCCGCGTTGCATCAGGCAGGGCGTGCCGTGACTTTGTTGCGCCACTTTCGGTTTGTTTGCCTTCGCTCATACCGCACGCTAGCACGTTGCGCGCGGTGGTGAAAAGACCTAGCGCCTGTGGTGATTGGAAGCCAGGCGTCAGGTGTGAAGCTAGAAACTGAATGTTGAAGGCTGCGCCCGCCCTGGGGCGGGCGAATTGCAACCCCCGAGGCTGTCGCTCAATTCGAGACATCCGCGGCAGTCGTATTAGCTAGCTCTCACCAATTCTATTGCAGATTGAGTTAAGCTCTCATATGCGATGAGGCAGGCCCTTAGATTGAAGAGCCTAAGATGCCGGGCCGGTTCGACTCCTGTGTTTTTCGAGGACAGACTTGAGCGCGCCCTCAATCCGAGCACCACGACGGTGGAAGCCGAGCTCCGGAAGTAATTCTTCGATAATTTCTTCGTCCGTCCGCAAACGACCATCGGATTCGATCCAGTCGATCATCGCCATCAGTTCCCATTCCGAGTATTTCGTGATTGAATCGCGCCGGCTAATAGGGGGAGCCACTCCGCGACTCCGCGACTTGATCGGTGAGGAAGCCTTATTCAGAGAAGTCGCTTCTGTTGTTGAGACCCCTGCAACCGGCTTGGAATTGTCGACCGATGCAACAGCGTTCTCATAGGCTGCCAATGCGCGGGTTACTTCTTCGTCCTTGCGCATGAACCAGTCCGTGGACCATATACGATGAAATTTCCAGCCAAGATTCTCAAGCTGCTGCTGTCGTAAGCGATCTCGGTCTCGCGCCGTCGGGCTCGAATGATAGGACGCACCATCACATTCGATCGCCAAGACGTATCTCCCGCGCTGTTGTGGATGCTGAGCGACAAGATCGATTCGGTAGCTAGAAGCGCCGACCTGAGGGACAAGAGGGATGCCCTTTGACTCAAGTACGTCGAAGACCTCCGCCTCGAATGAGTTCATCGGGAACTCCGTCGAGGCCAGGTCCCCCAGTCTCTTACCTCCACTCGCAGCATATTCCAGATAGTAACGAAGCAGTTCTACTCCCGTCCCTGGCTTGACTTTTGCGAGGTCCATATCCAAATGACTGAAAGACGAGACGAGGGTCATGCGCTGCCGAGCCCGCGTGATGGCAACATTGAGTCGCCTTTGACCACCTAATGACAAGAGGGGACCAAATCTGAAGGGGAGATTCCCGCCGCGGTCCTTTCCATAGCCGACCGTTAGAATAATCGCATCTCGTTCGTCCCCCTGAACCCGCTCGAGGTTTTTAACGAAAAAGCGCTCTTCCGCGTTTGCATCGAAGAAGTGCGCCAGCTCAGGTCGGTTTACGAGCGCTTGATCAATAGCTCGTTGAACGCGGTCGGCATGTCGGATTCCCATTGCAATGACGCCCAGCGATTCTTGTGGTTTCGTGTCCGCATGCTCCAGAATGAGGTCAACAACCTTGTTGACCTCTGTTGAGGAACTTTCTTCCTGCCCGTCCAAGCCTGGTGGTTGATCAACCAGCGCGTGCTGGATTACGGGTGATCCTCCGGGCCCCGGAAACGTCACCAGACGATCTTTGTAAATGTGGTGATTAGAAAAACTGATTAGCGATTCGTCGCGACTCCGGTAGTGCCAGTCCAGATACCACGATGGCATGAATGCGTTTGTCGTGTCGAGCAGACTCTCATAACCCTCCGTTGCGCCACTTGATTCGTCCTCGAGCATTTCGTCGTCATCTGCAGCGGCAAAGAAAGTCGTTGGAGGTAGCTGCCATCTGTCACCGGCAACGACAAGATGTGAACCGCGCATGACTGCTGGGATTGCATCTTCTGGAAGCACTTGGCTCGCCTCGTCGAAAATAACAAAATCGAAGCAACGCGTGGTGTCTAGAAGTTGGCTCACCGAAAGCGGGCTAGCCATCCAACAAGGACACACGGCAGTAAGCACATCCCGTGCCTCAGCAAAAAGTGCGCGAAGGGGCCGGTGCCGACGCTTCTTCTCTGCCTCAGACCGAATGATGTATTCCTCGGACTTGTGTTCATTCATTGCTGCTATAGCTCGCTCCGCGTACGTTCTTCGCACCCGTGCAGCCGCGACCCGAATTCGTTCCCTGTCCAGTACTTTGAATTCTCGTACAAACCCATCATGCGTTCTACCGTTAAAGCCTGCGATTTCGGGGTCCTCAGCCTGCGCAGCTTCTAGACAGGAGGCGTACCATGACTGATCAAACGCAGGAACCCACTTCTCTGGCACTGTGTTCTTCTTGCGGAGCTCGCCCACCAATTTTCCCACGCCAGATTTCTCCAGACCCTGCTCGACTTCCCACAATTTCGGCAGTTTCATCGGTGTCAGTCGGTCTTTGGCGAGGACATCAATGTATGCCCCGAGCTCGCCAAGCGCCATCGAATCAAATTGTTTCTTTGGAACGATCGAAGTTAGCCCGGCAAGATCTGCAACAGCTAAATCCAATTTGCGACGGTTGTCCGGATAGTTCGGCAGTGTCTGGGGCAAAGATGACCGACTACTCAACTCGGCCCATCTCATTCGCTGGTCTTCACTCGCGCTCAATTCCGCAAACAACTCTGGGCCACGCGCCTTACCCGCACTGCGAAATTTGAGGGCCTGATTTCGTGCTTGGCGATACTCCGCGCTCACGCACCAAGTCCAGATACCCTTTAGTCCGCCGGTCTTGCCCGGCGCAAGGGCACGAATCATTCCTTGAATGTTCTGCTTGAAAATCTCAGGGGAATAGAGGTCGAGCGTTTGGCGCACAGCGGAAACTAGCGAATACATTTGTTGTGCTTCTTTCAAACTCTTCGGCGTCCGAAAACCAACCCCTTTCACCAGTTCCGAATGGGATGACATAAACTCCGACCAAGTCTGCGAGGAAAGGCGCGTCACCAGGTCGACTGCTTGTTGCGCGGCCGCACCGTCCACGAGCCTCACCCCATTCCACGGAGAAGGATCGATCCGAAGAAAAAGGGAGGCGAGTCCTCCCGCCTCTGTCAGTAGGTCACGAACCTTTGCCGGATCTGCATTTTCAATCCTAGTCAGTTCTGGAATTCGCCACCGAGTCTCCGACCCGACTTCTGATTGCAATCGAAGCAATATCCCCTGCAATTCGTAGACAGACATCCCGCTCGGTTTCCGCCTCCTATGCAAACTCTCGACGTGACGGTTCAACCGATTACGACGTTCCACGTATTGCTGATGCATCCGGTCACAATCGACAGGAATGGCCTGCCGCACAGTACTCAAGGCGGCACCTACCTGCTCCATGACGCGCTTGGGAGACACATCAGCCCCGTGCAGATCGATGGCAATCTTGTCTAGACCGACTTGTTGAAGTCGTTTGAGCACAACCTGGAGCGCAGCTCGTTTTTCTGCCACAAAAAGCACGCGCTTCCCCGCAGCCGCGAGACTTGCTATCAAGTTCGCGATGGTTTGGCTCTTTCCCGTTCCGGGTGGTCCGTGAATGACCGCGCTTTGACCCGCGAGAACGGCCGCTATGGCAGACTGTTGGCTCGAATCAGCGTCGAGAATTAGAAACTCTGATTGGGGTGGGACCGTGTCGAATTCTTTGGGATCGGGATTCTGCGGTTTGGCGCCAATTGTCTGCTTGGCATCCGTATCACCCGCCAATGCAGCAATCAGGTCACTGGATACAAGATGTTCCGAGCCTTCCTGAAGATCTCGCACCATTGCCATCTTCTGGAAGGCAAAGTTTCCCAAGACAGCGGCCTCACGAATTTGAAATTCTGGAATCGCTGCGCACGCTTCGTTGAACAGCTCATGAACGGGGAATGGATCAAAGGCTTCCCCTTCTTCATTTCCTTGCAAACGCGAGAGCACCTTTTCTGGCGGGATCGAGACTCCAAATTCCGTCTCCAGTACGTGGAGAAGGACGAGATTCGCTTGCACTGGCCCACCCCGATGAATTGAAAACGAGCTTCCAGCGTGCCCTTTCATTTCGAGTCCGACCGGGAGGAGAAGAACGGGGGCATCCGAATTGCGGCCACCATCGGCGGCCTTCCAACTGGCCATACCTAGGGCCACGAACATTGTTGCCAGCCCCTTTTCTTCCTGGTTCGCCTGAGCGCGGCGCCAGATGCCCAACGCCTTTGATACCAACTCCTCATCCGATAGGTCCTTGATGAGGCTCTTCACCAACACAGAATCACCTCGAAGAAGGGCAGCCCAGCGTTCGTTGTCATCAAGCGACAAATTGAGCGTCCCGAATTTCAGTGAGCGGTAATAGAGAAGATTATTGCGGCGCGAGAGATCAATCAGCCTCTTTATCCAGGCTTGGCGGGCTTTCTCGACAGATTCTCGTCTTTGCGCGCTGAGTTCCAAAGCCACGCCTCGTGGAATAGAGCTTCAGGAATGCCATCTAATCATGATGAAACGCGAATATATCACGGAGTAACTGCGAGATTCAGGAGCTTGGAGGGTTTCTGCGTTGAACACGTCCAACGACTGGACCACGACGATTCCTTTACGTTCTCTTCACCTTGTGCAACGTGAGCAGGGCAAGCCCTTCGGCAAGCTAGAGACCGGGCGCAGCATGGTTCGGCCATGCTCACCACAAGAGCAGCGCCCCTACAAAAAGCAAAAAGCGGGCCACAGCAGCGCAGCCAACAATCATTTCGCCAGCGCGTCAGCCGGCCGATCAACTTAGCGGCGGCGGGGCGGAACGCGTTCGAGGAAGAACGTTCCCACGATCCCCGTAGGGCCCGCGGTGGTGTACACGCCGACGATGTCCAGCTCCACTTCGCTTTCGATGACGACAAATCCTTTGACGAATCCCTCCGCGTGCGCATGCCGAAGGATGTCCGGGCAATCAATTTCCATCGCTTCGTCCGGGCCAAGCTTGGCGTCGAAGAAGCGACTGACGCGGCCGGCTTTTTCCTCGGGCAAAGCAATGGCGACTTTCTTCCTGAATCCGGCTGGCTTTTCGCCCGGGTTGTGTACGTTGATCGCCGTAAAGTAAGCACCCGGAGCGACGATTCTCCCCGGGGATTTCCCACACACAAACTTGACGGCGTATTGGAAGGGAACGGGCGCCTGCGCGCGGCTCGCGGCGGGAAACGCTGCGACCAACAAGAGAATGAAAATGGATTTCCTCATGGCTACCCCCTGCTGCTTGTAATCAAAGTGGGCCAGGATTGGCCCATCGGGACGCGGGTACCCCGCCTCGGAGGGTACGCCGCTTCTTGTTCTTGACAGTGTGTCTGCAAGGCATGTGTGGGGGGATTCTGAGCGCACCGCAGACGGGACGTCAAGCAAATATTTACTAGAAGTAGTAGTACCGCGAAATAAACTATGGCCGCGAGCCGGGCCACCCCTCCTGCGCCCTTCGCTGTGCTCAGGGTAAGCGGGGCAAGCCCTTCGGCAAGCAGAGACCGGGCGCAGCAAGCAGCGCCCCTACAAGATGAAGGAAGCGGGCGCAGCATGGTTCGTCTAGGCTCACCACAAGTGGTTCGGCGAAGCTTGCGCTGAGCCCAGCCGAAGCGCTCACCTCAAGTAGTTCGGCGCGGCTCACCACAAGTGCAGCGCTTCGACGAGTGCGAGAAAACCAGTGAGGACGTTCGGAGCCGCTGGGGGTGGCCGCGCTGCGGCGGTAGCGCGGCGGTCAGTGCGACTCGACCTTCGCGGGAGTCCGGGGCTTGAGCGAAACTGAAAGCTGCCGAGTTTGTTTTGCGGCCAGTTCGACGTACTGGTCAACCGGTTCCATATTCGGAGCGCTCATGCGCACGCGATGGCGGCCGGGGGCGAGCTTCAGATCGAGCGGGGCAACGCCGACGAGGGCAATGTCAATCCAGACGAACGCATGGTCCGGCACGGAACGGAGAGCGATGTGCGCGGCATCCGGCCCGGCGCGTCGCTCCAAAGCCAGGCGGTTGGCGGCGGCTGCCGAGCCCGGAGTGGACAAACGCGAGGATTGCCCGCCCCCGCCCGATCCCGACGCAGGAGCGCCCGGCGCAGATGTTGGGAGAGTCAATTTTGGAATCGGAGGTTTGATCGCGGCTGTGGCGGCTCCCGTTTTCGCAGTGAGGGCGCCGTATTCAACTACCGACTGCGCTTGCGCCGCAGCGGTGCCGGCAAGGCTCAGCAGAGCGATCAGGAAAGTGCGGTGCACTGGGTTGAAGGACATTGGGACATCCTTTCCGGGCACGACCGCGGGGGCGACTCCGAGGTGGGTTCATTATAGCGCGGTTGCACCTTCACGGGGCAACCGAATTGTGGGCAACTGGGCCGCTGGGGGGCGGCTGCGCCGCGGCGGCAGCACAGCCACCCACAAGGGTTTTTGCCAGCGGTTACTTCCCTGCCGCTCTTCCCGATGCTTCTCGCGAACCATCGGGCGCCCGGCCGGGAATTCGTTACGGCTTGCCG
>JBGPXQ010000217.1:0-4718 GCA_041492805.1 Terriglobia bacterium
CATCAAACGCCGCCTCAGTTAAGAATCACCCATACAATCATGCATTTAGGGGAGGCCGATGAATTCGAAGCAATCCGGCCGCAGACGCTTCCTGAAAAACGGTGCAGCGCTAACCGGCTTGGCTGTTGGAGCGATACAGCCCGCGAGCGGCCAGCCCATGGGGTCCGAAAAAACTGAAGGACGCCCCCAAGGACTTGTACACCTACGGCGAGCGCTCCCGATTCGAAAATTCGGCGCGGACAGGCGCTATGGGTTTGTACGACCCGCCGCCTCCGGGATACCACCGCGGCTTCGGGTTCAGGTGGAACGGGAAGCTTGGCATGGTCGATCCGGAAGGTTCGCAGCAGTTGGCTTCACGATAGATCGCGATGAACCAGAGGCGGCTGCCTCGTATCGCCCCATGCGTTAGCAGTTCAGCCAATCGTCACAGGAGGGCCACATGAATCCGAAACAGCCTGATCGCAGGAATTTCCTGAAAAATGGCGCCGCACTGGCCGGTTTGGCCATCGGTGCGTCCGCGAGCGCGCATCCCCTTGCGCCCGAACCGCCCGCGGAGCGTATCGATGAATTGCATAACTACGGTGAGCGATCTCATTTCGTGGACTCCGTGCGCATCGGCAGCATCAACAATCCAGAGCGCCGGCTAAAAGATGAGCCTGTGGCGTTCGGACTTAAGAGTCCCCTGCAGGATTCGGTGGGAATGATCACGCCGGCGTCGCTTCACTTCATCGTTTCCCACGGTTTCGAGCCGCCCGACATCAATCCCGAGGAGCATCGTTTGCTGATCCACGGCATGGTCGACCGTCCCTTGATGTTCTCTGTGGACGATCTGAAACGTCTGCCTTTCGTATCCCGGTTTCATTTCATCGAGTGCCACGGGAACAGCACCACGGCAGGTCCCGGAGGAGCTGCCCGGATTTCGCCGAACGCGACCCCGCAGGACACGCACGGGTTCACGAGTTGCAGCCAATGGACCGGAGTCCCGCTCTCCCTGTTGCTCAAAGAGGCCGGCGTGCAAAAAGGCGCGAGCTGGATCCTGGCGGAAGGCGCCGATGCGAATAAACACACCAAGAGTTTTCCGCTGGCGAAGGCCATGGACGACGCGCTGGTGGCTTACGGTCAAAATGGTGAGCCTGTGCGCCCAGAACAGGGTTTTCCCTTGCGGCTGGTAGTGCCGGGCTGGCAAGGGATCAACAACGTGAAATGGCTCAGACGAATCGACCTCGTGGATGAGCCTTACATGGCCATGATGGAAACGAGCAGGTACCCTTCGCTGAAGCCGGATGGAAAATCGCGCTGGTTCGAATTCGAATTGGGACCAAAATCCGTAATTACACAGCCTGCCGGCGGATATCACCTGCCTGTCCGTGGTTTCTATGAGATCACCGGCCTGGCATGGTCGGGCGGGGGCGCCATCCGCCGGGTCGAAGTCTCTACCGATGGCGGCCGCACATGGAAGGACGCGCAACTCCACGACCCCGTGGCTCGGAAGGCGCACACGCGATTTTCCAGCCCGTGGAATTGGAGCGGAGAGGAGGCTGTCCTCCAATCTCGCTGCACGGATGATCAGGGCGTGGTCCAACCGACAATGGCCGAAGTGGCCAAGCTGTGGGGCGTTGAAGTGGACTATTTTCGAAAAACGTCGCTCATCGTGGGCGACTTCAATGCCATTCAACCCTGGAAGGTAAGCCGGGACGGGAGCGTGCAAAATGCGCTTTTCTAACCTTCTCGCCGCTGGGATCGTCTTGCTTACCACGAGCGCGTCGCTGGCACAAACGCCGTCCTACACGAATGTCGGCAGAACGCCGACGAAAGAAGAAATTCAGGCCTGGGACATCGCCGCCGGGCCTGATGGGAAGGGACTGCCGCCCGGACACGGAACCGCAAAGGAAGGCGCACCAATCTATGCCGCAAAGTGCGCCTCATGTCACGGCCCTGATGGGGAAGGGGCCAAGATTGGCCCTCGTCTGGTAGGAGGTAAGGCCGACCTGGAGACGCTCACGACACTTCGACCCGTCAGAACCATCGGGGGGTATTGGCCATTTGCTACGACGGTCTGGGACTATATCAATCGGGGGATGCCTCGAAATCAAGGAGGGACGCTCACCGCGAACGAGGTCTACGCGCTCACCGCGTTCATCCTCTCCAAGAGCGGCATCATCCAAGAAGGCGATGTCATGGACGCCAAGACTTTGCCGAAAGTTCAAATGCCCAATCGCAACGGATTTGTTCCTCAGAAGTTTGAAGATATTCCAGACGAAAAAAAGCGAGGTTGCCGCCAGGGTGTTTGCCCTTAAAGAAAAAGCCCCGTTCGTCCCGGTAGCTTTCGTTAAATCCTAATTACGCCTTCAGCAGGTGCGGGAATTTCGCCGGGTTATTTTCGAAGCCTGGGAAAACAGTTTGGAGATTTTTGCTGCCCAGGTGCCCGCTAATGACTTCGCCAAGTACGGAGCGGAAGTCAGTCGTGAGTTTGAGGTCGCGGCCCTCGTTCAACTGGCCCGGACCCAAACCCGGCCACTTGCCGTAAACCTTTCCGCCTTTCACGGGCCCGCCAATTACAAACATGCAGTTCGCGTGGCCATGATCGGTGCCGCGATTGCCGTTTTCGTGCGCGGTGCGGCCGAATTCGGACATGGTCACCACGACGATGTCTTCCATGCGGTCGCCCAGATCCTGATGCAGCGCCGCGAGTCCCTGTCCCAGATCGCGTAACAAATTCGCGAGCTGCCCTTGCGCGCCGCCTTCGTTCACGTGGTTGTCCCAGCCTCCCGTATCCACGAAGCTGACTTCCATGCCGATGTCGGCCTTGACGATCTGGCTCACCTGCTGAAGCGTCTGCCCGACGCGGCTCCTTGGATATTCCGCGCCATTTTCCGGCTGGAAGCGCGACGGATCGGCCTTGCGAAGCATTTCGATGGCTTCGAACGTCTCAGTGCCTGTCCCGCGCAAGACTTTGTCCACCGTTTGAGCGTAAAGCGCTTCGAAGCCGCCTTCGACGGCCTTGGACTGGCTGAGAACGCGGAACTGCTTCACGTCAGCGAGCGCGATCGCAGGGGCGGAGCCGCGTAGAGTGAGCGGGAGATTTGGGCCCATGGCCACGGCGCGGAACGGCGATGTGTCCTCCTCACGCGCGCCTTGCACAGTTCGGTTAAGCCAGCCATCTTCGGTTGACTTTACACCGGGCGTGCCGGACTCCATGAAATCCTGCGCGTCGAAATGCGACCGCGTTGTGTCGGGCGAGCCGGCTGCGTGAACAATGGCAAGCTGGCCTTTCTGAAACAGTGGCCCGAGCGGAGCAAGGCTCGGATGCAGGCCGAAGAATCCGTCGAGGTCGATCGCCGCGCCTTCACTGCCTTGCCGAGGCTGCGGAATCGCAATGGACGGCCGAATCCGGTAGTAATTCTCTTCCCCGAACGGCACAACGATGTTCAGACCGTCGGCGGCTCCCCGCTGGAACAGCACGATAAGCTTTTTCTTGTTCGGCATGGGGGTCGCCGCCACCGCACGCCGCAGGAATGCGGGGATCGTGCTCATGCCTATCATCGCCACGCCGCCGCTCTTCACGAAAACGCGCCGAGAAACTTTCATGGTCTTTCTCCCTCACTGCTTCTTAAGGCAGAGTCACCGTCTTTGAAACTCTGGCGAGCCCAGCACAAGCCCGGCGATCATCGCGGCATTCACCTGTTTGACAGGATCGTCGAGGCTCGCCTGCAGAATCTGCGGATCGGTCAATTGCTTTTCGAGAGTTTCGCGCGTCTGCGGGGACACCTGGCCTCCAAGCAGCAACTGGACGGCCCGATCAAGCGCCGCATGCGGGTCGGTGGCCGCCTGGCCGCCGAGTAGATTCTCCATGTTTACCTGCGCCCCCCGGAGACGATTTGCGGTCAGCGCGAGCGAAAAATTCATCCGGTTGAGCAACGCTCCTGTATTCACCCACGCGTCGGCCTTGTCCGAGTAACCCGTCGGAGGCTCGCACTGGTAGAGCGGCTGGCCGATGCGGTTGGTCCATTGCACGAGCATGAGCGGCACGTCCACTTCGGCGCCGACCGCGCGCGTGGCTGAGGCCACCAGCTCAAACGGCGTCTTGATCTTTGCGCGATAGGCGTCCTTCGACCAGAACTCGGGCGAATAAATCATTGTGTGCAGCACTTCGTGAATGTCGCCATCGGTCTTGACGAACGTCTGCGCCATGCGGTCTACCAGCGCGGCGGGTGGATTGTCGGAGACAAAACGCTGCGCAATTTCAAACGAAATGTGATGCGCGGTGTGAGGGTCGCGCGCCAGAACATCCAATACTTCTTCGCCGTCCTTCATTCCGCCGCCGTGAATCTGGTGGCCAAGCACGATTTTTGTGCTTTTGTCGTGGAGGCGGTCGTCAAAGAAAAACTCAGGATCGCGCCGTGGCTGCTTGATCGTCCATCCGGCAAAGGCCTTGGCAACGCTGACCACGTCCTCCTGCGTGTATCCGCCATCGACCCCGAGCGTGTGAAGCTCCATCAGCTCGCGGCCGTAGTTCTCATTCAAGCCGCGCTCCTGTTTCTTCTTCCCTTTCGCGTTCGGATCATTTGGGTTTCCACTGGGCGGATTTCCGTTGGGTGGCATGGGGCGCCCTTGCGGAAAACGCGGCATCCCAAACCGGCCGCCGCCGAGGATTCCACCCATGCGCTGTTGGCGCATCCCTCGGCGCTGCTGCTCCTGTTGCATCTTGGCCCATGCGG
>JBGPXQ010000045.1:0-11584 GCA_041492805.1 Terriglobia bacterium
CTCAATCCGCAGGGCACGCTCGCCGAGCGAATGCGCGCGGCCGGCGCGGGGATTCCGGCATTCTACACGCCCACCGGCGTGGGAACGATGATCGCGGAAGGAAAAGAAACTCGAGAATTCAACGGGCGCAAATATATTCTCGAGCGGTCGCTGCGGGGCGATTTCGCCTTTATCAAGGCGTGGAAAGGTGACCGCTGGGGAAACCTCGTTTATCGCAAGACTGCGCGGAATTTCAATCCCATGATGGCGACGGCGGCGGATTATGTGATCGCGGAAGTGGAAGAACTTGTCGAGCTGGGAACTCTGGCTCCCGATTGCGTGCACACTCCCGGAATCTTCGTCGATGCCATTTTTCAAGGAACGAACTACGAGAAAAAGATCGAAAAGAGAACCGTGCGAAAGCGCGCCTGACGTGTTCTCGCCGCGCAGCCGGGTGCGGGCTCTACTTGGAGCCCGCCGGAATACTGGAAAGGGAGAAGATGGCACAATCAGAAGACAGCAAGCGGGAATTGATCGCCCGGCGCGTTGCGCAGGAAGTGCGCGACGGCTACTACGTGAATCTTGGCATTGGCACGCCCACCCTGGTCGGCAATTATATTCCGGCGGGGATGGATGTCGTGCTGCAATCGGAAAACGGGATGCTCGGTGTCGGGCCTTTCCCGTTCGAGGGCGAAGAAGATGCGGACCTGATCAACGCAGGGAAGGAAACTGTCACCGAAATCGCCGGAACGAGCTATTTTTCGAGTGCCGATTCATTTGGGATGATCCGGGGCGGCCATGTAAACATGACGGTCCTGGGCGCGCTCCAGGTGGATGAGAAAGGTAATCTCGCGAATTGGGCGATTCCCGGCAAGATGCTGAAGGGTATGGGCGGCGCGATGGATCTGGTTGCCAGCTCGCCGCGCGTCATCGTTGCCATGGAGCACACCACGAAAGAGGGGCAGCCGAAAATCCTCCAAAAATGCACTCTGCCGCTCACAGGTCTCGAGGTGGTGGACCTGATCGTTACCGAACTTGCCGTGATCGAAGTCACGCCCGCAGGCCTGTTGCTGCGCGAGGTGGCGCCCGGCGTTAGCCCGGAGGCAGTGCAGAAAGTCACCGGGCCAAAATTGCACATTGCCGGGAACCCGAAGATTATTTCATTGTAAGGCTCCATCAGGATGGACCTAGATGGAGGGGCTAACGCATGGCGCACGAGGAGTTAGCAGGCCCCGCCACGTGGCATATGTCCAGATACAATTATTGTGTCATCCAAGAATGAGGCGAGCGCATCGTTGGAGCCAAACTCAATCATCATCCTGAGCCTGCATACCCCCAAGGAGAAACTCTGGGGCGCGCTCGCCTCCATGAATTCGGCCGGGGTGACCGTGCGCGGCATCGATTTGAATTCCTTCGACGATTTCATCCGGCAGGTGATGGATCCCGAAGGAGAGCGCATCGGCTTGCCAACGCTTTTTTTTCCAATGCAGCGGGTCGAGCGAATCGCGCTCGACGAGCCGCACGGCTCAATCCCTTCGCTGGCGGAACGATTTGAGCAGAGAGTGGGCCGATCCTTGCGGGATTATCTCGCTCTATTCGTCTGAGCTGAAGTAGAATCAAAAAATGGCGTCCCGCATCTTCACCGTTCCGAACCAGTTAACGTTCTTGAGACTTGGATTCCTGCCGTTTTTCATCATCTCGATTCTTTACGGTAATTATGGCATAGCGCTGGCCATTCTCATCATTGCCGCTCTGACCGATGGGCTTGATGGCCTATTGGCGCGCTCGCTCAACCAGAAGACAGCTCTGGGCGCTTATCTCGATCCCATCGCGGATAAACTGCTGCTCTCTTCTTCGTTTGTTGTGCTGGCCCTCAACGGGAAAATCAGGTGGTGGCTGGCGACTTTAGTGTTGAGCCGCGACGTCCTGCTTCTTACCTCGGCCGCGGTCATTCTGGTTGTCGCGGGTTACCGGCCGTTCCCCCCCAGCATCTATGGCAAACTCACCACGGCAATGCAAATCCTGCTGGTGTTTTCCGTGGTGCTGCTGGCTGTGACGGATTGGCCCTGGCTGCAGTTTGTCAGAATGAGTCTTGGATATCTTGTCGCCGGCTTCACGGTTTTCTCCGGCTTTCACTACAGCATTGTCGTCGCTCGCCGGCTGAGCACCCAATGAGGTCTGCGCCGAAGAATCCACGTGGAATTGCAACGAACCGGCGGGCATATGCGGTCGATCCGCTGTCGCGTACGATTCAGACGTGCTGCAGGTAGTTCAAGACCATCAAACCGAAGCTGACGGCTACGGCGATGCCCGCAAGCCATCCAAGCAAATCGGCGAGCCGCCGCTCGCGAACGTCCACAGGCGGACGATCCACCATGACGCGGCCGAACAGATAGCCTGCGGCTAGTCCGCCAAAGTGTGCGTAGTTGTCGGTTCCCCTCATGATCAGTCCGAGTACGCCGATATAAATGAGCCAGCGAATCAATGCGCTTCGTAGTGATTGCGCCGCCAGGCTTTTCCGGCCCGTTGTCGCCGCGAGTAAGATACCGATGAGCCCCAGCAACGAACCTGAAGCTCCCACGCTCGGATTACCGGCAAACGAGCTGACCAAATATCCTGCCGTGCCGCTCACTGTATAAAGGAACAAATAGCGTCCGGAGCCGTACAATTCCTCGACCATCGGGCCAATGTCCATCAGGACCCACATATTGAAAGCGATGTGCAAAATGCTGCCATGCAGAAATATTGCCGTAATGAGGCGCCACGGCTCCACAAGATCGCCGGGCCAGGGGCGTGAGTCCCCGAGCATGTAGAGAACACGACCAGAAATCCCGCCAAGGCTCATCAAGGCGCCGAGAGGATTTCCTCCGGGCGCGGCGAACCCCTGCATCTGCACCGTTTTAATCAACGACAGGCCAAACATGAGGCAGCAGATCGTAAGCAGGGTGTATGTTACTGGGGAGGTTTGCGGCATCCAGCGTCCGAGTGACTTGCTCGCTGCGGCGAATGAAAACGTCATGCTCGCGCCGCATTGGTGACACTTGGTTGCCGTCGCGCCCACCAGTGTGCTGCAGGAGGGACAAAGCCGCGGACGCAATTCCTTCGGATCGGACCGGAACATCCCCGCGAACTGGCTGCGCCAGCGGTCGAGTTTGTAGCGCCATCGAATGGAAAGCGGCACGTCGCCTCCTTGCTGGAATATTTTCGCATGCCTATAATAGCTGGAATTCAGTGCGGACGCGAAACTCGCATCTCTCAAATGTTTGAAGGGGATTCCACGTGGAAGCGCTTCAAAAAATCGGATATCGTTTGAACCGCAAGGTAGAGCGAGTGCGAGACGTTGCCGCTGTCACGCGGTGCGCAAGGTGAGTGATCGCGTGTCCTGCGGCCCCGTAGCGCACTCCCGATCTGCCTGGCTTCCGGCTCTACTGCTTGCAACGCTTTCTGTTGCAGGATGTGCAGGCCGCCGCCCTGTTGCAAGCTCTGCCCCTCCGGCACCACAACCGGAACCTGCCTCCGAGCCAACCTCCACACGGCCACCTCCTGCACCGAGTACCGCGCAGCCTCCCATGAGAAGCGCACCTTTCGTGCCGGGTATTTACGTCGAGCAGGGAATTGCATCATGGTACGGTGTGCCGTTTCACGGGCGCCGCGCCGCCAACGGCGAAATCTTCGACATGAACAGCCTGGTGGCCGCTCATCGTACACTGCCGTTCGGCAGCATTCTTCGCGTCACCAATATGAACAACGGCCGCCAGACTGAAGTTCGCGTCATCGACCGCGGCCCCTTCGTCGGGGACCGAGTGCTGGATCTCGCTCGGGCGGCAGCGGTAGGACTCGACATGATCGGCACTGGCACCGCACCCGTGCGCATCGAACTGCTTTCCGGCCCGAGCCCCGCGGTTGGAAACTTCACCGTACAGGTGGGCGCGTTCTCCGATCGCTCCAACGCCCAGCGCCTGCGTGACCGCTTGCTCGCGCGCTACCAGCCTATCTTCATCCAGGATTTTGATGCACCAAACGGACATTTTTATCGCGTGCGCGTCGGCCGCGTTCCAAGTCCCGATGCTGCGCAACAGCTTGCCGCACAATTGCGGAGTAGCGATGGATTTGAAACATTCGTCATGCGGCTTGACCAGGCAAACGATCTGGGCGGCAAATAGAATGGATTCAAAGACTCTCGAGCTTTAACTTTCAACTCCGTGCCCCGAGGAATCATCATGGACGATTGCCTGTTCTGCAAAATCGGGCGAAAAGAAATTCCGGCGAAACTGGTTTATGAGGACGAAGAAATATTCGCGTTCGAAGACATCCAGCCGCAAGCGCCGACTCACATCCTGATCTGCCCGCGAAAACACCTGGTTTCGCTCACTGACGCCGCAGTAGAAGATACACGAATGCTCGGCCACCTGCAATCAATTGCTGCGAAGCTCGCCGGCGAACGCAAGCTGACGGACGGCTACCGAACCGTTGTCAATAATGGGCGTGGCGCCGGGCAGTCCGTGTTTCATCTCCACTTGCATTTGCTCGGCGGGCGCGCGTTCCGCTGGCCTCCGGGATAGAAGAAATTTGGGGAAGTGGAGGAAGTGCAGGACATTGAGGAGATGAGAGCGATCTCTATTTGTGCGTCATGACGTAGACGCCGTCCCAGTTCTCCTCGGGGCCTTCGACAAGATATTCCCCGCAGCGATTCAAGTACATGCGCGCCGGACCGTCTTCGGGGCAGCGCTCCAGAAGCTTCTCAAAGATAATTTGTGCGTCCTGCCAGCGCCTCTCCCGGTAACATGCGCGGCCCTGTGCGAACATTTCGATTCGTTCCTCCATCCCCGGGGCGTCGCCCATCGGCGTGCCACGTGCGCCCAGCAATTCATAGAGCGTGATGGGCTGCAGTTTGCCTTTCACGCGAATCAAATCTAGCTCGCGGAAAATCAGGAGTGGGTCCTCCGCTTCCGCATACGTCGTTTCGCTCAGCAGAATGTGCGTGCCATATTCCTTATTCAGTCCTTCGAGGCGGGAGGACAAATTCACCGTATCGCCCAGCGCCGTGTAGCCATACCGCAGCGCCGAGCCCATGTTCCCCACTGACGCGACGCCCGTGCAAAGCCCAACGCCGATGTCAAGCACCGGTCTTCCCTCGGCCCGCCACTTGTTCTGCATTTCCTTTAGCCGCGCAATCATTGCGAGAGCGGCATGGCATCCATTCGTTGCGTGGTCCGGTTCTTCAAACGGGGCGCCCCAGAACGCCATCACTGCATCGCCAATGTACTTATCGAGTGTCCCGTTGTGGTGGAAGACAATCTTCGTCATGTCGGTTAAGTATTCGTTCAGCAAAGCTGCGAGTTCCTGCGCGTCGAGCTTTTCCGATATGCTCGTGAACCCGCGCACGTCGCTGAACATCACCGTGATTTCTGTTTTCCGTGGTTTCACCAGGTCGGGGTTTTCCAGCAACCGCCGGATCACTTCCGGGCTCAAATATTGTTGGAACGCGCCGCGCACTCTGCGCTTCTCTTTTTCCTCGACCAGGGCGCGATAGACCGCGACAAAGCCAACGTTAGCGACAAGCGTTCCAGAAGGCACGATGAAGTTCAGCCACCAACCATGCAGAAACGCGTACCATGATCCGATACCAAACGGGACCAGCAGCAACAAGCCAAACAGCATCGATCGCGGCTGCGTGAGCGCCAGCCACATCCCCAACGGCACCCCAAACAGGAGAATCAGCGACAGGTCCACAGCCACCTGGTTGGCACCATGAAACAGGAAATGGCGATTCAGGATGTTGTCAATCACGTTGGCGTGGATTTCGACTCCCGGATAGTTGATGCCCGCGAATGGCGTGGAGCGCAGGTCGCCGATCCCCGTGGCGGACGCACCCACCAGCACAATTTTCCCGCGGAATGTTCCTGGTGGGAATTTGTGATTCACGACGTCGGCGATCGAGACGTACGGATACGTGTTTACGTCCCCTTCGTAGTTGATCATCATTCGCCCGATCGCATCGGGCCGGACGACCACCGACGGCCCGAACTCGAGCGCCGTGACGCCGGTTTCGCTGAAATCGAGCACTGTCTGCTGGTCGGGCAACCCCAGGAACAGCCGCACCGCCTGGACGTCAAGCGATCCGTAGAGATCCCAGTCTTCGAAGTCTTGCGAACGGCCGTAGGGAAGCACCAGCAGCGAATGGCGCACAACGCCGTCCGGATCCGGTTCAACATTGAAGAAGCCTGTTGTGCCATGCGCGTTGCGCAGGGCATCGCTCAAGACTTCGATGTTCGCCTGTGTGCCCCTCGGCAGCAGCCCATATGGTTCTCGGAAACCCTGCATGAGATGAGACAGATCGCGCTGGCCGGTCTGCGGGTTTGCGGCACGCAGCTGCGGAAACGGAAAATCAGCGAGGATATTGGCGTAGCGGTCGAGCGTCTTTTCGTCCACACCCTTCAGGTCGGATTCGGAATACAGGAAGAAATTTCCCAGGACCACATTTCCGAAGCGCTCAATCGCACGCGCAAATTGTTCGTCCCCATCGTATTCCCTTGCCAGGCGGTTGAGATCCGCCATCACGCTGGGATCCACCTGACCGCCTTTTTTTTGGCGTTCGGTCACGGTCCGGCTCAACTCGCGGATCGGAGCGGCTGTCTCATCGGGCTTGCTGAATGTTATGTCGAAAGCCGCGACCTTCGCGCCGTCCTCACGCAACGCGTCAAGCAAGTGCGCGAAGTGTGTGCGCGAAAACGGCCACCGGCCCAGGACCTCCTGCGAGCGCTGGTCGATATCCACGATGATGAGGCGCGGGTCGGGATGTTTGTAACGGTCCGGTCTGATGCGGAAGCGGAAATCAAGCGCATCGAGCTCCAGCCGGTCGATGAAGGAAAATATGGCGGTTGGCCGGTCGCCGATGAACGCATAGGAATAAATGAACAGCGCAAAGGCAGTGAGACCCAGACTGATAAGAAACGGAACGCGGCGGCGCCACCATGCTCGAAGCAACGCGCTCAGGGCGCGGAAAGCGCGGCGCGATTTGCCGTCCGTGGGAATTCCGGGCATGTTCCTGCATTTTTCTCTGGGTTCGCGGCGGCGCCTTATTCACGATACAGGAAATTGAGCCGCACGCGGCCCACTTCGATCAGATCGCCATCGCTGAGCTTGGTCAGCCCGCCGATTGCGACGCCATTGACCTTCGGCACGTGGTCCCCACGACCCAGGTAGTAGCCATCCTCATGCTTGTTGATCTGCGCGGCGATGTTCGGCGTGAACCAGCCGCGGAGCCGAACGGTCGCCATCTTCGAGCGGCCGATTACGGTCAGTTTCCCCACGAGCCGATATTCTTTTTGGTCCGTGCGTCCACGGAGAACGGTAAGCGTTGGAACGCGCATCCGGTCCGGGGAGAGTTGAGATCGCTCACCGGCTGCCACTGCCTGCTCGAACATCTCGCGCCGCTCGCGAGTGTCGAGCACCATTGTTTCATTCACGCGCGGGACCGGCGCTTTGCGCCACGCATCCACGGGCAGAGCCGCATCGTGTGCCTGATCCACGTAAATATGATGCTTGCCGATCAGGATGGCGTCGCCGTCCTTGAGCATGGCGCGCTCGACACGTATATCGTTCAGGAACGATCCGTTGAGGCTGTTCAGGTCTTCGACAACCAACGATCCGGCTTCGGTATACACGCGAGCATGGTAATTCGAGACGGCCAGATTATCGATGGGGATATCGTTATCCGGCGCGCGGCCGATCGTCACCGGACGGGTTCCGAGAGGGATCTCCTTCAGTACCGCGCCCTGGAATTTCAGGACGAGTCTCGACATCGCTACTCTCCTCCGGCCGAAGCCGAACGAACGTTATCCGGAATTCCGCTTCCAGATCTTCAAGCGATCCAGCACGCTCTCCGATGTTGGAAGGATGCGCAGAACGATCACACTGACGTTATCGACGCCGCCGTATTCATTGGCCAGATCGACGAGCCGGTCCGCTGCGTTCTGGGCCGATATACTTGTCAGGAGCGTGCTTGCAACCTCAGGATCGGTCACCATACGCGTTAGCCCATCCGAGCACAACAACAGGGAGTCGCCGACAAGCAACATCTGTTCGTCGGCGTCGACCTCGACTGTCTCATTCGTTCCCACAGCTCGCGTCAGCACGCTCTGCATCTCGCTGGCATCGGCTTCTTGCGGCGTCAGGACGCCGATCCTCACCTTTTCGGCTACCAGGGAGTGGTCGGCTGTAAGCTGGTCGAGCGACCCAGCACGCAATACATACGCACGGCTGTCTCCCACATGCACCAGTGAGAGCCTCTGTCCTTCGATCCATGCCGCGACAATCGTTGCTCCCATCCCTTTATGCCCGGAATTGGCGCTCGCCGTTTCGAACACCTTTCGGTTAGCCAAGTGAATAGCGCTCACCAGGCGATTCGTGCGGTCCGAGACATCCGGTTGCGGCTGTCCGAAGGTCGGCGTCGCACTGCTGTTTTCGGCCTGTTGGCAGTGGGCCATGATTGTTTGTACAGCGAGCGTGCTTGCCACCTCGCCATGCGCTTCGCCACCCATACCATCCGACAGAACATACAAGTTCAGAGTCGCGTCAATTTGGTAGCAGTCTTCGTTGTTCTTTCGAACGCGCCCGAGGTCGGTGCGCGCCCCGGCTTCTATGCGCAAATAGGCTCCGATCCGCTTAGCAATATGGTTCTTACGTCTCGAACGTGTCAGAGGGTCAAATAAAACTCCTGTCCCATTTCGAAACCCACTACCCCACTAGATGCAGGCTAGCAAACCGGTTCCGTGCGCGCAATACCCTGTGCGGCAAGTAGTTACGTCCTTCCACGACAACATGCGCCTTGCTCCACTAGGCGCGGGCACCTGATTCCGCTATACTCCCTGTCTGCGGGAGTGCAGAAAACCCACCGCTGCCGATCCCGCGCCCTCGTTCATGCCGCAACGTGGAGAAATCTGGTACTTTGAGCGGTCCCCGATCGCTCCGCTTACTCGTCCACTCAGACGGCGGTACGCACTCCGCGCTTTGCATCGCCCGTCTCGCGGTAAGCCCACGATCCTGCCAAGCTCCGGCGCAACCCGCATCGTGTGCCTTGCGGACCTGGCCCGCGACGATCTAGCAACGTTTCGGCGCCTCGTGCGCCGGGAACCCCGCCTCCGCTTGATCGGCATATCACGAAACGTCGCGGATGGTGAGCACGCCGCAGGATGCTTTGCTACGCTTCCGCGCAAGGCGGCTTCGGCGTTGGTTCGCAAGACGGTCGCCGCGGCGTTTGACAACATCGAGCTTGCGCAGCGCGAGCGCGCCGCCCGCGCGGAACTCAAGCGTGCCGAGCGCGAGATGGAAGAACTGAACCGCATCGGCGTAGCGTTGTCGGAGACACGCGACGTCAACATGCTGCTCGAGATGATTTTGGCAAAAGCCCGTCAGATCACGGGCGCAGACGCTGGTTCGCTTTACCTTGTCGAGGAGATGCGTTCTGATGCGCTCTCGACCGGCCCTTGGGAGCGCCATATTCGGTTTAAGCTCACGCAGAACGACACTCTGCAATTTCCCTTCGAGGAATTTGTGCTTCCGATGCGCGAAGATTCCTTGGCGGGTTGTTCGGCGATTCGCGGAGAAGTCATCAATCTCGCCGACGCCTATCGCATTCCGCCAGGCCGTCCCTACCGGTTCAACGACCGGTATGACAAGGAAGCCGGCTACCGGACTCGCTCCTTGCTCACGCTTCCGATGAAAAATGGCCGCGGCGAAGTCATCGGGGTACTCCAGCTAATCAACTGTAAGATCCATCCCGCAGCCCTGCTGACCGGCCCGGCAGTCGTGGCGAGGGAGGTGCGGTCGTTTTCCAAGCGCGCCGTCCGGTTGGCGCTTTCGCTCGCGTCGCAGGCCGCTGTCGCCTATGAAAATAGCCGCCTGTATCAGGACATCGAGATTCTGTTCGAAGGTTTTGTGCAGGCAGCTGTCACCGCGATTGAACAGCGCGATCCCACCACATCGGGCCATTCGCTGCGCGTTTCCGAGCTGACTTTGGGCCTGGCCGAAGTTGTGGACTGCGTCGAGACGGGAAGCTACGCACGGACTCGCTTCACCCCTGAACAAATGAAGGAAATTCGCTATGCGGCGCTTCTCCATGATTTCGGAAAGGTCGGCGTCCGCGAAGAAGTGCTGGTCAAGGCGAAGAAACTTTATCCCATGCAAATGGATATCGTCGCGCACCGCTTCGATTACCTTTACAAGGATCTCGAGGTGCGCTTGGAGCGTGAGAAGTACCAGACATCGCTGGAGTTTGGCCGATCGGAGGCGCTTTCCCGTATCGAATTGCTTGAGGAGAAATACCGCCTGCGCCGGGCCGAGCTGGAGGATGCTTTTCGGGCCATCGTTAAGGCAAACGAGCCGACGGTGCTGCCCGCGGGACAGTTCGAACGCCTGTTCAAAATCGCACGCCAAACCTATCACGACCCCCGCGGCGTCGAACGTCCGGTCTTGACGGCGGAAGAAGTCCGCTTCCTTTCGATCCCGAAAGGGAGTCTTGATCCTGACGAGCGCGCCCAGATCGAATCGCACGTCGTCCACAGCTTTAATTTCCTCCTGCAGATTCCGTGGACCAAGGAATTCCGTGAGATCCCGCGCATTGCCCGCGCGCACCACGAAAAATTGAACGGCACTGGCTACCCGTACAAATTGAAGTCCGACGAAATTCCCGTCCAGGCGAAGATCATGACCATCTGTGACATATTTGACGCCCTCTCCGCCTCCGATCGGCCATATAAGAAAGCCGTCCCGGCGGAGCGCGCGCTGGATATACTGGATATGTCCGTCAAACAGCACGAACTTGACCCCGAGCTATTCCGGCTTTTCCTCGAAGCGAAAGTATTCAACTGTATGAGCAAGCACTGATATATTTTCGGAGAAGAGGCTTCCATGGGCGGGACAAGAATCCCACGAGGTGTCTATCTCCCAGGCGGTCAGCCGTCAGGGTAGAATCCGACCCATGCCACTCGCGAGAATCTGCGGCAAACAGTATCGCACGCGCGTCATCGTGATTGTGCTTGCGGCCGTATTTCCGGTCGTTGCTGGAGCACAGGAGGCCCCCAAAGTACAGCCTGCGGTGCCGCGCACAATCGTGCTTCCGCAGAAAACGGTTGCGGGTGTGCCGGCCACGCTAGCGGTACTCGACGCTGCGGGCCGAGTGTTGCCCAATGTCGTTGTGGAACTCTCAAGCGGCCAGAAAGCCACCACAGATGCTACGGGCCGGGCGTTATTCGTCGCCCCCAGTGAAGCAGGTGTACTGATTGCGCAGATCCCGGGCCAGGACATCACTGCATCTGCACCTGTCGTGAAATCCCCGGATGCCGAGCCTCAGACTTCAGCCGAAAGTCTTTCCCCAGCCGTGCACCTGCTTGCTTACCCGCATTTTCTATCGCTTCACGACCGATTCACGATGGAGGGCACTGGTTTTCACAGCGAAGCGGATGCCAATCGCGTTTTTCTGGCCGATCAGGCGTGCCTCGTCCTCGCGTCGTCCCCAGTTTCGCTCGTGGTTCTCCCTGGACTGCACATTCCGATCGGGGCAATAAAACTGCGTGTAAACGTCGCGGGGCACGATACAGGGTCC
>JBGPXQ010000235.1:0-4232 GCA_041492805.1 Terriglobia bacterium
AGGCAGCGTCCCCGCAGGGGCGCGAATTTCAGCGGGATAGTCAGGGAAAGTGGCCAGGTCATTGCCGTAAAGGGCTACGGTGTTGGTGAACTGGCTCCCCGTGATCTGCATGCCGTAGCCGGAATCTCCGCAAAAGCGGAGAACGGCCTTATCGATGACTTCGCGCCTATGGGCTCGGACGACTGGGTCCGTAATAGTAGCCATATCTTAGCAAGACTCCATTCCTAAGTATGATTTTTAACCACCCGGTATGCCCCGAGAAGCACCACATTTCCGCGGGCTCCAAGTAGAGCCCGCTCCCGATCAGTTGCGGGAGCCGAAGTTCCCCAGAGGGCTTCCAAAATCTAAGGATAGCACAACCGCTGCCTTGGCGTAAGGCACTGGCGCAAGGCTACTGTTCCCAATGCGGCATAGGCGAACGTGATTGCACCAGAATCTTCTATTCGCTCATACCTTGATTTCGCAGTTCGCCCAAGTGATCTTTGCTTGGGTATAGGAAAATTGGTGGGATAACGTTTTCATTTCTTACGCCCCTGGAGCGGTCCATATAAGTGAAGAAAGCTCCTGGACGTTTGGGATCAAGTGACTTCATTACTTGGATTCCCCGTCCATAGTCGTCGTACCATTCTCCCTGTATCTCGACTCTGTCTGGAAGGAGTCTAGTTTGAAAGACGACGTGCCCTCTGTCGTCAAGCACTTCCAAAGTGTTGCGACTGTAGTTCTTGTCCGAAAAATAAGGCGGATAGACCGTCCAATGATTCCTCACAACGCTGACCACCAGATGCCCATTTCGGTCTCGAATCGGCGTTGAAATACTCAATCCTTCCTTGGTTTCCTCAAGTTTCAGCCCAGCATCATAGACGAATTGCATTTCGGGTGGATTCTGCGGCCGAGATATCCCAGGCGCAAAGAAAAATCGCGTATTCGAATCGCCGATCTCAAGAATTGCCGAACCTGAAACTGCGCGATTCGCAACCAAGTCGCCCTCAAGCGCAGCCGCTCTTTCCCTGCGCCACATACCCCTAACAGGGGAATAAACCAGCCCTACAAGTATAGCTGTGCAACCGAGCATGGAAAGCGCTCTTACGTTGATTGGAATCCTCTTTGTCCAGCGAGGTATTGTCCACAGCAGATGCAATGCCAAGAACCAAGCCAAAAGCCACATCGTGCACTTCCACGCTACTGAGACGGAAGAACTCCAAGGAACAATGGTCAGTAGAATCGCAAAGAGGATCTCTGCTCGGGTCGGATGCCACGTCTTTTCCACGAGTCAAAGGCTATCACGAACATAGTCTGGCCAAGAAAAAGGCCTTGAAGTTCGCTTTTACTTCGCCTACTATGTTCCTGTATTCCAGGAGCGTGCGATGACACTGACCAAACGGCAAAAAGAAGTCCTCGATTTTCTGGTCACCTTCCTGAACAAACATGGCTACTCGCCTAGCTTCGAAGAGATTGCGCGCTCGCTGAAACTGACTTCGCTGGCCACCGTGCACAAGCACATCACGACGCTGGAGCGCAAAGGATTCGTCCGGCGCGGCTATAACCAGAGCCGGTCAATTGAAGTGACGCAGCTTCCGAAGTCGGTGCGCGAGCAGGTGCTCGACCGACACACGGTGGAACTGCCGCTGATGGGACGCATCGCGGCGGGTCGGCCGCTCGAAGCGGTCGAAGACCGCGAGACGCTTTCGCTCGGCGAATTCGCGCGCTCGGATAAGACATTCGTGCTGCAAGTAAAAGGCAGCTCGATGATCGAAGACCATATTCTGAACGGCGATTACGTGGTCATTGAACCTACGCAGGTTGCCAATCCCGGTGAGATCGTCGTGGCTCTGGTGGGCGGTGACGACGCCACGCTCAAGCGCTTCTATCGCGAGTCAGGCGGGAAGATTCGCTTGCAGCCGGCGAATTCGGATATGGCTCCCATAATTGTGCCTGCGGCTGACGTGAAAATTCAGGGCCGTGTCGTCGGGGTCCTCCGCAAGTACTAATCTCCCATTTCCGCTGACGGCAAGCAATCCATGGGAGGGAACCGCGGCCAGGAAGAGTTATTACGCTGCGGCCCGTGGCTCCTCCGTGCGAAGCGCGCATGAACGGCGAACCCGCGCGCCCCGCGCCGAGCCCGGCGCCTTGGCTACTGCGCTTTGCAAGCGAAGTTCGCCGCGTCGTTGGTGCTGCCGTTTCCGCTGTATCTCGCGACCTTTCCGAACGGGCACAGGGGGCGCGTGCGATCGACGTTTCCCGCCGTGCGATGCGTCGCCACGATCTGATCCAGCGCAGTGCCCTTAGCCACCCACTCCTCAATTGCGGTCATCTTGTCGAAAGTGTCGGTGCCGGGCCCTCCCTGGCAATGGTTCATGCCGGGCACCATGTACAATTCGATCGACTTCCCCACGACGCCTGCCCCGAGCTTCTTGACCACATCTTCAAAATACTTGACGCTGCCTAGCGGGCTGACCTGCGGATCTGCCCAGCCGTGATACATCAGCAATTTGCCGCCGCGCTCGAAGAACGGCTTCAGGTTGGGGTTTGTGAAATCGAGCAGGCCGTTATCAATTTTCAGGGCAAGACCGATGTCGGTGGCCGCATTGAAGCGGTGCCAATCCCAGTTGGCGTCCTTGAATACCAGGTACTGGAACGCCTCCTGCGTATACCGCAGCGGCTCAGGGCCCGCCAGCGTCGCCCAACCCAGCTCCGATCCCGGCTGCAGCAAAGCAGGCAGCACGTCCGCACCGGTTCGCGGATTCTTGACCGGGGCGTAAAGCGCGCGAGCCGTCTCCACCTGCTCCGACGTCAGGCATGCGGGCCCATCCGTGCCCTTGCAGGCGAGCACCTTGGGATCGAAGTGGCACCCGCGCGGGATTTTCGATGATGCCGTCCTTCACACCGTCCAGCGCATCGCAGGCTTGCAGCACGGCGTCGTGAATTATCGGATATTTCGCGGGAGGGATGTAGCCGTCCTCGCTTCGGTTTACGAACGCGTTGAGGGCCATGCGGGCGGCATGAAGGTGCATCCAGTTGATGGCCGAAGCCCCGGCGACGATCGCGTCGAAGTCGCCCGGGTATTTCGCCGCTTCGGTGATCCCCTGACGTCCGCCCGTGGAGCAACCGTTCCAGAACGAAAGTTTTGGTGCACCGCCGTAATACGCATTGATGATCGCCTTGGCCTGCACCGTCATCTCGTGAACCGCGCGGTAGGCCATGTCCACTACCTGCTCAGGATGGCCGACCGCGAACGTAACGGTATTGCCCCGGTGACCCGTGTCGGTGCTGGCGGCAGCATATCCGCCCGCGACTCCGGCGGCCAGCGCCGGATAACTGATCACTCCAGCCCAGCCGCCATTGCCGACTGCCTGCAGCTTGCCGTTCCAGCCCGAGGCCGGCATCCAGACTTCGATCCGGATATCGGAGTCGGACGAGGGCGCGAGCGTTGCCGTCACCCGGCAGAACGCCGGAAGATGGCCGAACTGTGCCGTAGCGGGTTGTCCGGTCGTAGGCGGAGTAAACGCTCCGGCAGCGACACTCTGTGCCAAGGTGATGGTGGCATTCGCCAGGGAAACTGAGACCAAGCTCTCGCACGAGGCCGCGTCTGCCGGCCGTGCGCCGAACGCAAGAATTGCCAGCAGAACCGCGAAAAATGCCGGACCGATTCCCGTATTCAGCCTGTTTACAAAAGGCATGATTCCTACCTCCGCCAACGCATGTTCCAAACGCGATCCCCGCTTGCAATACCACCTGCGCGTCCCAGGGAGCACCATCACTTCTTCCCCGCCGGAACTTTCTGTTTCAACTCTTTAAGTGGAATTCCCGATTTGGTCCTGTGACTCGCGCATCGTACGCTTTTCCTGCCCTCGACACAAAGAATTTGCCACCAGAGTGGGCCCCAGCGAAATTGATTGGCCCTCCCAAAATGAACCATCGAAATTCTGTTGCACACAATCCCGCATTCCTGTAGTGTTTGGTTCCCCAGCCGGGCGCCCAGCCCGTGTTACTTTCAGGAACACCACGCCCGTAATTCTCTTGTCACAATTTTGTGCAGAGGGCTACAGTGTTTCGCACCCCGGTCCTGCACCATCTCTATCAGTTGATAGGTGTCCCTGACCGAGGAGGGTCAAAATGTGGGGAGACAAGAAACTAGAAACGCCGCAACCGACTACCGCGAAAGCCCCGGAACGACCAGCACCGGTAGCGAAGCCGGGTTCGGCAACAACGGAGGGAACAGCCATGAGCACTGA
>JBGPXQ010000143.1:0-6841 GCA_041492805.1 Terriglobia bacterium
CCTGCTCGGTCAAGCGGAACCTCGGCATCCTTGGCTCAGGTCCCGTTTCATACCCGTTGACCGTGACATTCCCGTTGCTGTCGGTGAGTGTCCGAGGCTCCTTGAGCCATTTGTAGATCCATTTTCTGGAAACTTTCGTGCCGATGCTCGTCAGGTCGGGGCCCAGCATCGCTGGGCGTTCCATATCCTGCAAGCGGTGGCAACCCACGCAATTCAGCTTAGTCAGAAGCTCACGCCCGCGGTTCAAACGCGGCGTTTCCGGCAAGGCGGCGTGGTGGCAAGTCCCGCAGGCGCCCTGAATGAACTTTGTAGGCAAGATCGGCTGTTCCCAAGCCAGTGTGGTCTGGTGCGCTTCCGCGACTTCTGTGGCGGGTCCCTGGCCGCGATGGCAAACTGTACAGCCCCAGTCCCGCACCCGGTGTGGAATTGCAGGATGTGCGCGGAAGGGTTGGGGAACAGACGCGTCCATCAGACTGGACTGCGCGATCCCTTGGTGACAGGTCGTGCAGCGGTCCACTACATTCATTCTAGGAATCCAGATCTGATCGATGTCGGAGTGTGAATCGGCAAGAAGGCGTTTCGAATCAGGTCTTCCCTGTGCGAATCGCACATATCCCCGCTTGTAGCGCTTCCATTCCCTTTGCATGTCCTTAACCGGTGAAATCGCAAGGACCGCAAGAAAGATGACGCTGCAAACCGCGAAGGCCAGCCGCACCCGGTGCGAGACGTTGCCCATCTCCTCAGCTCGCATAGGGCCTCCAAGGCCACACCCACGACCACCCCGGTCCACGGAAAAACGTGCCCACCAACGTGAGCACCAGCGCCACCAGGATGAACCACGTCATCACCCACCAGGAAACGGATCGCATCCGCAAATAATCAATCCATGGCCGCTTCCCTGACGTCACGAAATAAGAAGCCACCGCAAGCCCACCAATCAGCACGGTGGGAATCAGCACGGTCCAGGCATCGAAGGCGCCGAGCAAGACCACCAAAGCCAGCAACACGGCGAGAAAAATACCCAGCCGCTGGGAGCGATTCTTGCTCCACATGGGTTCGCCCTGCACATTTACACTGAAGTACGGAATGACGATGAGGGCGATGACGACCAGCGTCGGGATTACGATGCCCGCTATCAAGGGCGGGAAATAGTGCAGCAGCTCCTGAAGCCCGAGAAAGTACCACGGTGCTTTCGCTGGATTCGGAGTGAGCAAAGGATTGGCCAGCTGTTCGAGAGGCGCATCCCAGAAGAGACCGATGACAACAAGAACGAAAACCAGCACCTGGAAAGCGATCGCCTCGCGAACGAGCAAGTGCGGGTAGGCCATGAATTGCGGGCCGGGCTGACCCTGCACCTTCGCGGACGTATTCCTCGTCACGAAAACGATCCGCTGCGGATCCTTTCGAGCGTCCGAACTGAAGCCGGTTTCGATCTTATTGTTGTCGGCCATCTTCGGATTTCACCGTCAGTCCTCCGTCTTTCTGCACGCGCCAGAAATGGACGGCAATCAAAATGACCGCCAGCAGCGGCAGTACCACGCAGTGCAAAACATAGAACCGCAACAATGCGTTTTCCCCCACCAGATTCCCGCCCAGCAGCGTGAAGCGGATCTTGCCCCCCACGAACGGCATCGCGGAAATGATGTTCGTCCCTACTGTAATCGCCCAAAATGCCAGCTGGTCCCACGGCAACAGGTAGCCGGTGTAACTCAAGAACAGCGTGATCAAGAGAAGAAGCACTCCCACCACCCAGTTGAATTCGTGCGGTGGTTTGTATCCGCCACGATAAAACACGTGGAACATGTGCCAAAAAACCGCCAGGACCATGAGTTGCGCTCCGAACCGGTGGATGTTCCGCAAAAAGACCCCGTTGGACACCACGAAACGAAGATCCTTCATGTCGCGGTACGCCTGCGGCACGGCAGGGTGGTAATAGAACATCAGCAAGAGCCCGCTCACGGTCAAAGTGGCGAACAACAAGAAGGAAATGGACCCCAAATAATACGACGCCCGAACCCGAAGGGACTTTTCCCGCACCTTGACGGGCAACCAATGCAGGAACAGGTTTCCGAAAACGGCAAGGCTGCGCGTGCGGTTTGTGACCGCTGGCCCGCGGCGAAAGATGGATTTCCAAACGCGCGTGCCGCGAAGCTTTCCGATTCCTTGACTGAATGAGGTCGCCATAAAGATGTTCACACTCTCAGTATCTGGTCGGAATTGACCGTTTCGAGCTTGTTTACGATCAGATCACCTTCGGCTGTCAACGCGATCAAGAAGTGAGGCAAGGGTCGCGGCGCAGGCCCTTCGATCTTTGCGCCGTCGGTCCTGAACTTGCTTCCATGGCACGGGCAGGCGATCTGATTGTCTTCAGGCTTCCACTGCGTGATGCAGCCGAGGTGCGTGCAGATGGCCGAAACCGCGTAGAACCCTTTGTCGGTTCGCACGATGTAAACCTGTTGGTCCTGGAAAAACGAAACCGAGTTCACCGGGAATTGATCGGGGTTCCCCGCCCGAAACGTTGTGGGAGGTTCAAACAAGACGTTCGGCAAAAAGTATTGGTAAGTAACCGCGAGCGAACCAAGTCCTGAGACGCCCAAAGCACCGGCAGTAACATCGTTCAAGAAGTCCCGGCGTGTCACGCCCGCTGATTTTTGACGGTTTTCGCTCTCGTGCGATTGTTTGGAATGTTCAGGTCCGTTCATGGCCTCAACGCAATCCTTTCGATCTGGACGAGTTGCGCAGCATCAAATACCTCGAAAGCCTCCATCGTGATCGTATGAGCGGGACATCTCTCAGCGCAAAGGCCGCAACGAATACAGATCGTTTCGTCTTTGACCATCACGGAGCCCTCGACGACAGATAGGTCCTCGGCAGCAAGGTGCTGTAAATCCATCGTGCGGAATTCCGCTTCTGCGCCCAATCGCGCCTTCGTTTCCTCGGAAAATATAAGCTGAGACAGCGGCACCAATTGCAGGCAGTTCTCCGGGCACACATCGACGCACCCGCCGCAGAGAATGCATTCGGTGCCTTCTTCCTCATTGCCCTCAAAGATCGTATTGATCCAGCACTGAAGACATCGGGAAGCTTCTTCTCTTGCCTGCTCCTCGGTGAATCCGATTTCGACTTCTGCCACGCCCGTGCGCCGCTCCAGCGGAATCACGGGAACTGCCAGGCGTGAGTATTCGTCGTAATGCTCGGCCATCTCATGGTGATCAAGAACGGTGACCTGGACATACTTCGGTTTGGGCTTCCATTCAGCTCCACGAAGGTGCTTGTCAATTTGCTCCGCGGCCTTTTTCCCATCCGCCACAGCGCTAATCACCAGACGAGGACCAAAGGCGATGTCGCCGGCGGCAAAAATTCCCGGCGCGGTCGTCATGAGCGATTCAGGATTTATTTTTGGTGTGCCCTGTCTCGTGATTTCGATGCCATCCGCAGGAGTGAGAAACGAAATATCCGAGGCCTGCCCGATAGCCAGAATCACCGTGTCGCAGGGGATCACCGACTCGGACCCGGCTTCGAAAACAGGATTGAACCGGTGTTGCGCATCAAAGACGGAGGTGCAGCGAATCGTCTCCACGCCGGTTAATTTTCCATTCGAACCGACAAAACTCTTCGGGCCAAGCGAAGGATGAATCTTGAGGCCTTCCTCGCTTCCTTCCTCGATTTCCTCTTCGTGCGCCGGCATCTCCTCGCGCGACTCAAGACAAATCAGGTGCACCTCTCTCGCACCCATTCGCAAAGCCGCGCGCGCGACATCCATCAATTCGTTCATGGCCACTGTCATTTCGCTGGGACTCAGAGTGTCCGGCAAGAGGGAACTGCCCAGGACTTCCATCGTCTGGCGTTGCTGCTGGCGTAAAGCGGAGCGGGCCACGTCTATGGCCACGTTTCCTCCGCCAATGACTACGACCTTCTTTCCAATCGAAAACCGGTAGCCAAGGTTCACGTTGAGGAGAAAATCGATGCCTTTCACAACGCCATCGAGGTCGTTCCCAGGCACGTTCAAATCGCGGCTTCGGTGGAGTCCGAATGCCAATAGAACGGCTTGGTAACCCTGGGCGCGCAGGTCTGCCAGGGAAAAGTCCCGGCCCAGGCGCGAGTTCAATCGCAGTTCGGGACCGAGATCAAGGATTTCCCTGATCTGCGCCTGAAGGACATCGCGGGGAAGCCGGTATTCCGGGATGCCGAGGTGGAGCATGCCTCCCGGTAATGAAGATGCTTCGAATACGGTGACCTGGTAGCCGAGGACAGCAAGATCATGGGCAGCCGAGAGCCCGGCCGGGCCGGAACCTATGATCGCCACTTTTTCAGGATGCACTACTTTAGGTTTTTCAGGGAACACATCAATCGGATTACGGGACTCCGGGCCATAGCGTTCGGTCACGAATCTCTTCAGGGCCCGGATGGAAATTGGGGTATCGAATTGGCCGCGTCTGCAAGCAGTCTCACACGGATGGCCGCAAACACGACCACAGATCGAGGCGAAAGGGTTGGGGACCCGAGCGTATCGGTACGCTTCTTCATACCGTCCCTGCGCGATCAATGATACATACCTGCCAGCCTGGGTATGGACCGGACAGGCCTGCATGCAGGGAAATGTAGATTCGAGCCATTCCAGATCAACGAGTTTGGTTCGTTCGGTCACTGAAACGGCTCCGGGTCCCACAGCCCCTACTTCTTAACAACCAAGTTGGCCGTGACCGTGTCATTCGCAACAGTCACAGCTTGGGTGACGGGCTTGCCCTCCTCACTCCACGTCTTGAGCGTGTATTGACCCGGAGGAACGTTCTTGATTTCGTAGTTCCCCTCCTTGTCCGTGACCGCGAAGTAGGGAGTGGGAACGACAACCACGTAGCCGGACATCTCAGGATGGACGTTGCACAGCAAAGCGGCTGCGCCCACTTCCTTGAACAGGAACGATTTTTTCTGGCCCAGTGGCCAGGTGCCTAGATTGCCTGCCAGTTTCTTGTTCCCCCCGACAGAGGGCCAGTAGACGTTGTGGGCGACGCTGTCGCTGTTCAGGAAATCGACCGTCGTACCCTGGAGGATGACTGCTACGTGCGGTATGAAGGCCATTTTTTGCTGGTTGACGACAACGTGCTCGGATGGCGGGTCAAATGTTTTTCCTGAAATTGCGTCCACGTAGATCGCGATGTCTCCGGCCGACTTGATTCCTTCTACACTGATTTTTCCTTTAATTCCACCCGCTCGGCTCTGTGAAGGCAGCAAGAATGCAACTGCGAGCGCTCCGGCCAAAATCATTCCTTTTCGAGGATTCAACATTCTTCTCTCTCCTTGTTTGTCGACACTGTTCGTTTAGAATTAAGTCTGATCTGGAACATTAAAAGACGAAATCAATCCCGCTCACTAGACCATTCGGCCGGAAAAATTGCGTCGAGTCTGGGATCGGCTGTTCCCACTGGTGCTGGTATTCGAGCGCCAGTTTGACGTTTGCGCGTATCAGGAACTGGACGCCGGGACTCAGGCGGTTACGTGTTTGATGCCGTGAAACTTCGCTCAGAAAATCCGAAGGCGAGTTCACGAAGTCGTAGCGCATCAGCGCGATCATCCACGGGTAGACCCAGTAATTGGCCTGGCCGAATCCACCCGAAAAGGTCACGGGCGTAGCCCGCACGAAGCCGGTCGGGGGATCACCGCCATTCTCCACTAGATTTTGATCGCGTCCGTACATCCCCATTCCATACAGCTCGAGATTCCGGTACTTGAACCGGAAATCCCCCCCGGTGCGGAAGAATGGTTCCCGAAGCGTACCCAAATCTGAAAACAGATCGCCGGCTTGATTCCGCTCATTTCGGCCGTAATAGTAGAAGGCGCCGAAACGAATCGAGGAGTGGTCTCTGGGTCCGGTAGCGCTGGCAGCCTGGACTTCCTTTCGAACACTCGCGTCCCGCTCAAGGTTGAAGCGCTGCGAGACTCTGACGTAAACATCTTTGGAGCTTCGCATTGTAGCGGCGTCATTCGATCCATTCACGAACGCCACCGACCAGGAGAAATTGCCGTCGTTCGGATATCCGCCGATCTCAATGCCGCGTTGATCAGTGTCGAGCGAAAACGGATTTCTGGCTGAACCATCTGGATTGGCCGTACAAGAAAATCCGGTTGCCGGGCACGCGTTCAACTGGCTGTACACATCGTAGCCGGTGAGATTGATCCCGCGAGCCTGTGTGAATGGCAGATCGAGTTCAAATTGACCGAACCGCACATTCAATGCGTCTTTCGGGAGGTGCAGATAATGTCCCACGTCGTTAACCTTCAGATAACCGTCGCCCAGCCCGCCGTCGGCTCCAGACCCTCCGGCGGAAATGTCATCGTCCACCCAGAACGACAATCTTTGTCCCAGACTGCCCGCACCAATAATCGTGAAGGTATTCGGGGTAAACAGATCGGTCCGTGGAAGAAAGCTCGAACCAGTCGCCAAGAGAGCGGGCGGTTGCTTGGAGTTGTAACTGAAATTGCCTTCGTAACGGAACCCGATGGGAATACTTCCCGGAATCTCGCCGGGGTAGATTGCCTTCGGATACGCTTCCCTTTGTGCCTTCGCACCCAGCAGGACGGGTGGTTCTTTCACAAAGGCGTCGTCGTCCTTCGGGAATTTGAAACCATTCTTCTTGAAAGCTTCGCCGAAATCGTTCAACTCCGGATAATTACTATGACAGGTGGCACAGGAAGTTTGATATTTCCGCGAAAATGCCGGTATTGCAGAGGCTCGTTCCGTTGCGATCATGAAAAACAATAGAACTGCGGCACCGATTACCAGGGTTACAACACTTGCTCTTGCCGTTGGATGTTGCATCTGTCACCTCGCTCAAAAAGTTTC
>JBGPXQ010000075.1:0-9714 GCA_041492805.1 Terriglobia bacterium
ACACATCAAGAAACGGGAATCTTTCGCTGAGCCATTCGGGAATTCCCATGGGCGGTCAATTCCTCCAGCGCGGAGCACCGAGTTCGGGAATTTCCTCCGCGCGCCATTCCGTGGGAACCACACCACCCGCTAGCCCAAAAACGCGGCGCATGTCGCACAGAACCAGTTATGGGCGGTACACGCCGTTGACCCAGGGGAGGCCAAAGGCCCCCTTCTGAGCTTGGATGACAATGTCGTCGCCCTTCTGGAACCGGTCGTAGTCATTTTGGTCCACCGCAATGCGTTCGATCCGCCGGCCCCCGCGCCATGACGTAACCACAAGGCGGCGGCTGCGTGGCAGACCCCCTGTCGAAAATTTCCCGACCACGGTTGCCGGGACTCGAATCGGGCGCGAAGTATCCATCTTGCCATTCAGAAAAAGCATGGCCCCAAAAATCCACGGTACTGGGATCATTCCGAAATAAATGCGCTTGATGGATTCAACTTCCTGCCGTTTACGAGCGCGATGGTCGATCCAGTAACCAAGTGCGAGGGAAAAGAAGAAGACGAGGCCCGCAAATATCAGGATGGCATCCAGCTCGAGGGCGGGAAACATCTGGCTTGCGACTACGAACACAATAACGCCGACGAGAAAGAAGGCCGAGCGTCGCACCAGCCGCCGGCGCACAACCAATTCGGCGGCGGCAGAAGTCAGCCCGCACGCGGGACATTGATCGGCCGTCCGGTCGGCCCCGCAATCGAGACATCGTGTCATACCTGCGGTAGCGTGGCCAAAAGTCTTTCCAATTGGGCCTTGCCGCTCTCCTCTAGCAGATCGAATGCGACGGCAAATCCCTTTCCCGGTTCGACCCTGCGTACTGTGCAATTCAGCTGAATTGGCGGGTCCAACGCAAGGCGCGCGAAAAACGTCGCACCAACCCAAAGCGACGGCGTCAACTCAACAAAGAAGCCCTGCGGCCCGATGTCCCGGACCGCTCCTGTCAAAGTGGACGAACCCCATTCAATTTCGACCGTTCCCTGAAACTTTCGGCGATTAGACTGGCGGCGGTCGGTAGAGGCAGGCGCATTCGCCGGCGGTTCGGATGTCATTCGCTAAACTCCCCGCAGGGGATGCTAAGTGCCGCGCGGCAGAGTGTCAAGGTTCGATTCGGGGGTTTGATTCAGGTGTTTCTCTGTCCCCGTGCCGGAAGCCTTCGCCCTGCGTGGGTGCACAGAGTGCTGCGGTTCCGTGCGGCAGAATATTCCCCGTCATTCCACCCTCCTCACTTTTCGCGATGCGCAAGTTCGTGACGCAGCCGGGCGCGCACGCTTCCCCGGAGCCGCGAGAACTTGATCAGATCTTCAATATCGCGTCGCGGCAGGTCGGGCACGAAGGCAAGGACGCGCTCGAGAGGCGAATGCGGATGGCGCAACAGCGCGATGCGGACATTCACAAGCTTCGACCACTTCTCGTGGTTTGCAATGGTGGCGGCAATCTGCGCCGGAAGGCCTTCCTTCGCCAGCGTTCTCAGAAGTTGTGCTTCGGTCAAAAACGAGTTGTCGAGGGCAATCCTCGCAATCTGTTCGGACCCTTGCCCGATGAGTGCGCTTGCAATGCGTGCTGACGCTCGCCGCGCAAGCATCAGTCTTTGGCCCAAAGGCAACTGAGGCAATTGTGCAAGGACACGTTCCTCCGCGAGGCGCCGTAGTTCCACCGGAGAGGCTGGCAAAAGGCTGATCCGCACCAGATCCATCAAGTGCAAGTCGCGCAGCAACCGCATGGCGATCAGGCGCGGCGTGTGCGGATGGCCGGCCAGGGCGCGGCGAACACGATAATTTGTCCGCCAGCTCTTTCGCTTTGCGATCTCGTCCAGCAGCTCACCCGACAGGTCCTTCCGCTCCAGAAGCAGACAAACATGAGTCTCGTCGAGGGAAGGGTTTTCGATGAGGGCGCGGAGAATTGTTTCGCTCGCGGACGTGAGCAGCGCGAGGATGGATTCAGGAGCTGCTGTGCGGGCAGCCTCAAGGCCGGTACTTTCGTCAGGCGCCATGAATACTGGATTGGGCCGGAGATGCGGCGAGGCGAGCGGCAACGCGCGCCGCCCCGACTGCGGGAGAAATCTCAAGCCGCGAAACTTTCGCGCGCAATGCGCCGCTGACCAGGACAGAATCCAAAAGCGCGTCCAGCATTCGGCTGCGACCGAACACGCCGCCACATTTCACCAGCGGGAATTCCTGGTCCTTCATTCCCAAACGCCGCACGACGATCATCGCGAGATTTCCCAGGCCGATCGCAGACGTGAACAGAATTTCCTTCGCCGCACTGTCCTCGGCATCCGAAGCTTCCGCAACCACGGGAAAAAGAGCGGGAAAGATTTCGTCTGGATTTTTCATGATGCGTTGCGTAAGGTCGTCCCAGTCCGGACAATCGAGTGCCGCGGGAATCATCTCCGTCAACAATGTCGTGGGGGCAGCCTGATCCCTGGTCCGCGCCACCGCACCCACTGCAAGGCGTCCGATTTCGAACGCGCTCCCTTCGTCGCCCACCCACGGTCCATACCCGCCTGCACGTGCTGTCTCACCAGCTGCATTGCGGCCGTAAGCTATGGAACCGGTACCGGCAATCAGTACCACGCCAGGGCCCGCACCGGCCGCAGCTTCCAACGCAATTTCGTAATCGGTGTTAACCTGCGCGACCGCGCGCGGGAATTCGTGCGCCAGAAAAACCAGCATTCGGCGGATAACGTTTCTCCGGCCCGCCCCCGCGAGACCCGCACAAACACCGGATATGCTGTTCGTATGCAAGCCCGCGATCTTGAGGGCATCGGCAGCCGCCTCGCTGAGTGAACGAATTGCCGCATCGAATCCGGAACGCAATGGGTTGGACGGGCCGCTGCGTCCTTCGCCGATGATCTTCCCATCGGCGTCGAGAATGACGCATTCCGTCTTTGTCCCGCCGCCGTCGAATCCTAGCGAATAGCGCATTGTCCCTCAATTGCTTCCGGCGCGACGCTTGACGCCGCCTGGACGCGCTCATATGATCGCCCGGCTCTTCCCATGCGCCTGACTTCTTTGGATCTCGCCATCGTTGCTGCGTATCTGATTGGCGTGACTCTGTTCGGAATCACGTTCCGCCGGGGCCAGCATACCGTGCGGGATTATTTTCTGGGCGGCCGCGCGGCGCCCTGGTGGGCATTGGCGCTTTCAATCGTCGCCACCGAAACCTCGACGCTCACGATTATCGGCACGCCCGCGCTGGCTTTCGCCGGGAATCTCACCTTCCTGCAACTGGTTCTTGGATACTTAGTGGGCCGCGTCGTCATCGTGCTGCTGTTCCTGCCGCACTACTTCCGTGGAGAATATTATACGGCCTATCAACTGATGGAAAGGCGGTTTGGTGCAAGAGTAAAGGCGATCGCGGCTTCCACATTTCTCGTCACACGTGCTCTCGCGGAAGGCGTGCGTATCGCCGCTATCGCGCTCGTCGTCAAGGCGGCCTTCGGCACGGAGCAGCGCACTTCGGTCATCCTGATCATGGCGTTTGTGCTGGTGTATACATTTGAAGGCGGCATGAAGGCCGTGATTTGGACCGATGTCGTGCAACTCATTCTCTACCTCTCCGGCTCGTTCGCCGCGTTCTTTCTGCTGCTCCACAGGATTTCTGGTGGGTGGGAGACCGTGATGCACGTTGCCGCAGCGACGAACAAATTCCGCATCTTCGATTTCTCCTTCAGCCTGGTGAATCCCGCGAAAACCTACACGTTCTGGTCGGGCGTACTCGGGGGAGGATTTCTCACGATGGCGAGCCACGGCACCGACCAGACCATCGTCCAGCGGCTCCTCGCCGCAAAATCCGAACGTGAAAGCAAGATCGCGCTTCTCGCAAGCGGCGTCATTATTCTTTTCCAGTTCGCATTGTTCCTCGTCCTGGGCGTGATGCTTTACGCGTGGCACGGCGCGCCTGCCATCTACCCAGGCCAAAGCTACGATTGGGTCTTCCCCGATTTTATTGTCTCCACGATGCCTTCCGGCGTGCGCGGTATGGTCATCGCCGCCATCTTTGCTGTCGCCATGTCCAACGCCAGCGGCTCGCTCAATTCCCTCGCTGCATCAAGCGTGGTTGATTTCCAGGAATTGCGTGGAGCAGCAGTTCCGGGCGGCGACAATCCCGAGAGATTTCTTCGTCTTTCACGCTGGATGACGCTGGTTTGGGGCGTCGTTCTCATCGTGCTCGGCACGTTCGAGTGGGGTCCGATGCTCGAAGCGGGGTTAACCATTGCTTCGATCACTTTCGGCAGCTTGCTCGGACTTTTCTTACTGGCATTCCTGCTGCGGCGCGCCACACCTTCCGGAGTGGTTATCGGCATGGTTGTGGGCCTTGCCGCCATGCTCTACATTCACTTCTACACGCCGCTGTTATGGACGTGGTACGTTTTGGCCGGTGCGGGAGTCACTTTCCTGGCGGGCACGCTGGCAAGTTTCGCGAGCGACTCCTCGGGCGCTACTCAGGAAACACCATGAGCAACGGCAAGAAGCTCGAACTCGTTCGCGCCCTCGGACCCTGGACCTCCGCCGCGATGGTGGTTGGCACGATGATCGGGACGGGCATCTTCCTCAAGCCAGCCGAAATGGCAGCGAACGCCGGTTCGATCGTCGTTGTCTTCGCCGCGTGGATTGCCGGGGGGATTTTGTCGTTTTTCGGCGCGCTCGCCTTTGCAGAACTTGGAGCGGCTATCCCTGAGGCGGGCGGGGAATACGCCTATTTGCGGCGCGGCTTCGGACCTGCCTGGGGCTTCCTATTCGGATGGATGCATTCCATCGTAGGGCGTCCTGCCTCGATGGCGTCGATTGCCGCGGGACTTCTCCGCTTTTGCGGGTTCTTGGTGCCCGCGGTCGCCGCACCTATTTTCGCGTGGCAAATCTCCATGCCGTTCTCTCGTGAGCCATACGTATTCGTCTTCACATGGGCGCAACCACTGGCCATCTTGGCTCTCGGAGCCTTGGGGTTCATCAACTATCTCGGCGTGCGCGTCGGGGGACGTGTGCAGGTCATTCTCACGATCATCAAGGTTACGTCGGTCGCCGCTATTATCGTTCTCGGCTTCGCAATGGCGCGGCCCGGTGGTGCAGGATTTCATCCCTTGTCGCCTTCCAGGTACGACGCTGCCATGCTCGCTGGATTCTTTGGCGCGCTTGCGGCGTCGCTGTGGGCCTACGACGGTTGGGAAGATCTGACTCTGGTGGGCTCGGAAGTGGAAGACCCACAGCGCAATATTCCTCGCGCATTGATCCTAGGCGTCTTTTCTTGCAGCGTGATCTATATGTTGTTCACCGCGGCTTCCCATTGGGTTCTGCCGTTTGCAGCGATCGCGCAATCGGAGCACGTCGCCTCAGATGTCGTCGCAAGCATCTCCGGCCGCAGCGCGGCCCTTTGGGTCACACTCGCGATGGTGGTCTCCGCGCTTGGCACGCTCAACGCATCCACCCTATCCGGTGCACGAGTGCCTTATGCCATGGCGCGCGACGGCATCTTCTTCCGCAAGACCGCGGATATTCATCCGAAATTTCGAACTCCGGGCGGCGCTCTCGTGTTCGAATGTGCCCTCGCAAGCGTGTTCGCACTGACAGGAACGTTCGAAGAACTCACTTCGCTATTCATCTTCGCCGCCTGGATTTTCTATGGCCTTGCGGTCGTTTCCATGATGCGCATGCGGCGCACCGAACCCAACCTGCCGCGGCCGTACCGATGCTGGGGTTATCCGTTGGTGCCGGTGACGTTTGTGACGGGAGCGGCGGCGCTGACGATTACTCTGTGGCTCGCGCGTCCCGTGCGGTCGTCCATCGGCCTCGCGCTGATCTTGTCCGGCCTGTTTTTCTACCGCAACTGGCAGAAGAAACTCTCCAGCATTCCGTGACAGCGCGTCACATTCCTGCGGCAGCAACACGTGCGAGAACCAAGCCTGCGCCGGTCGGTCTGAGGTTTGCAGGTTGCCTTGCGTGGATGGCGTCCGCGAGGATAGCCACACCAGCTGCCAGCCGGGGTCCTGGGCGGGAGAAGTATCCGGATGCCTCCACCAGAAACACGCAGCCCTTGCTTACCGCAGGAATGTCGTGCCAGCCCCCCGGCAACGCTAAGTCACGAAACTCTGTCGCAACCTGCTCCAGGCTATAGCCACACGGCATGATCACGATCACCTCGGGTTCCGCTGCAACGATCGTCGCCCATTCCACACGGAACGATGCCTCCCCCGCATGACCCAGCGCATCGACCCCTCCCGCGCGCGCCACCATCTCCGGCACCCAATGCCCTGCAATGTATGGCGGATCGAGCCATTCGAGACACACGACACGCGGGCGTGGAAGGCCGGCAACAGTTCGCTCCACTTGCGCAATCTCACGTTCGAATTCTGCAATCACGGCGTTTGCCTGCTCGGAGCGTTCTGTCGCTTCCCCTACGGTGCGAATATCCGCGCACACATCCGCAAGCGAATGCGGATTGAGGGTTACGACACGCGGCTCGCGCGGCAGATGCGCGAGCCCAGCGGCCAGGTCATCCGGGGTAACAGCGCAAACGTGGCAAAGGTCCTGCGTGATGATGAGATCCGGCGCGATCGCGCTCAAAGCGGCCAAATCCAAAGTGTAGAGGCTCTCGCCGCGTTCGAGGAACTCGCGGACCTGACGGTCAATGGCAGCGGCGCTCCCGGCGTGCGAAACGCGTGACCGGATCAGGATAGGCTTTGTCCGCGCTTCCGGTGGAAAATCGCACTCGTGGCTGACGCCGGCGACCTGGCCGCCGAGCCCCAGCGCAAACAGAATTTCTGTCGCCGAAGGCAGCAAGGAACAAATCTTCATGCCCTGCAATCTACCATGCGTCGCGTGTTCCTGTTTCATTCTTATCCTATATTTCCGAAACAAACTTTTTCCAACAAGCTTCGAACGTGATTCTTCATCAACCGAGCACTGAGCTGAGTTAAACTCCAGCGGTTCGCACGACACTTTCTGCCCGGCGTTCTGTAGAGAGGAAATCCGATGAGCAATCTTGATCGAACCGTTCGTGCTGTTTTTGCAGTCGCGGCAATTGTTTTGGTTAGTTCGGCGTTTGGAGCACAGCAGCCTCAAGGACCCGCGACATACTCCCTGAAACCTACCCCGAAAACTGTAGCCTGGGGCTACTACGATGCGAGTACGCCCCCGGCATTGCGCGTGCAATCCGGCGATACGGTCGAAATCCAGACCCTCTTCGCGGGCGTAGGCCCCGCGCAACTCGAAGCTGCTGGCTTGCCGCCCGAGCAGGTCGAGCAGTCTCTTCGAGATATTTTCAAGGAAGTGACCAACAAAGGCCCGGGCGCCCATATCCTGACTGGCCCCGTTTTCGTTCAAGGCGCCCAGCCCGGTGATGTCCTCGAGATTCGAATTCTGTCGATTCGGTTGGCTGTCCCCTTTGCCTATAACCGTTTCAGGCCCGGCTTCGGCTTCCTGCCCGACGATTTTCCTTATACTCGAACGAAAATTATCCCTCTTGATGACAAGCGCAAGGTCGCGCATTTCGCCGAAGGAATCGATATCCCCCTGGCGCCCTTCTTCGGAAGTATCGGCGTGGCGCCGCCGGAGGTGACAGGCAGGATCAGCAGCGCTCCGCCCTGGATCCACGGAGGCAACATGGATAATAAGGAGCTGGTGGCCGGCACGACGCTCTTCCTCCCGGTGCATGCTCCCGGAGGATTGTTATTTGTAGGCGACGGCCACGCCGGTCAGGGCAACGGCGAAGTAGACATCACGGCAATGGAAACCTCACTGATCGGCACATTCCAACTGATTGTGCGTAAGGATCTGCATCTCCGCTGGCCACGAGCCGAAACACCCTCACACTACATCACCATGGGATTTAACGAAGACCTGAACGAGGCCACAAAAATGGCCGTGCGCGAGATGATCGATTTTCTGATGACCGTAAAGCGCCTCACTCGGGACGACGCGTACATGCTTTCCAGCGTCGCCGCCGATGTCAGCATTACCCAGCTTGTGGACGGAAACAAAGGAGTCCATGTCTCCATTCCGAAAGCGATCTTCCATGAAAAGTAGCCTTCATAACTGGCGGGCTTAGTGATACAGCAGATACTTTGCGCGCATCTTTCGAAATGCCGCGAGATCCCCACTCCAGCTCGCGGCGATTGCAGACGGCAGATCGCCATCCTTTAGTCGTCTGACCGTCTCGGCATTCCCAACGAGCTCGATTATTTTAGCTGCATCGAACTTGTCGGGATAAAGTTTTGCAAGCGCGGAAGCAATCTCAATCCCCATTCGCATGGATTGCAGTGACGCGCGATGCGTCACAACAATTCTTGCACCTTGGCATATTTCGCCCTTGTACAGGCCCGAATCCGGTGTGAATCGCTCCGGCGCGAACCGCGCACCCGGCACGTGCTGGCGGTTCATGTAATCGGCCAATTCGCCGCTCCGAATCCACGGCGCGCCAAGTCGTTCGAACGGCCGGCCGGTGCCGCGGCCCACGGATACGCCCCCGGCTTGCAAGATCTCCAAGCCGGGGTACAGCAACCCGGCGTTGGCGGAACGAAGATTCGGCGAGGGATTCACCCAAGGCAAACCCGTGTCGTCAAACCAATCGCGGCGGCGCCAATTCTGCATCGAGATGATGTGCAGATCGCAACCGATCCGATTCTCCACGTTGAACATCTGCGCCATTTCGCCGAGCGTCATGCCCATCCGAACGGGCATCGGGAAATAGCCGGCGAAATTCGTGCGTTCTCGATCGAGCATAGGACCCTCGATGCTCTCGCCTCCCAGAGGATCGGGGCGGTCGAGAACGTAATAAGCGAGGTGATGCGTTGCCGCAGCCTCCATCGTGTAACCCATCGTTGTGACGTACGTATAGAAACGCACACCGGCGTCCTGGATATCAAACACCAGCGCATCCAGATCTGCGAGCATTGCATCAGTAGGCCGTACATCGTCCCCGTAAAGGCTATAGACGGGCAGCCCCGTGGCCGCATCCGTCGTGGACGGAAAGCGTTCATCTGCGACGCCGCGAATCCCGTGTTCGGGGCTGAACAGCGCCACAAGTTTCACACCTGGAGCATGCGCCAGAAGATCAATCGTGCTTCGGCGGTTGCGATCGACCCCGGTTTGGTTTGTAATCAGCCCAATACGCTTCCCGGCCAATGACGCGAACCCCTGCGCCTCGAGCACGTCAATCCCCGTCAGCGTGTGCGCATCGCGGGCAGCCGGTGACGCTGCGTAAGCCGGATTCGGGAACCACGATTGAACACAGATGAATAGTGATACGGAAAAAAGAAACGACAAGGGCATTCCGACGGATAGACACGCAAGATTCTTCGAGAATCTCATCGCATAGCTCATCGCCATCGGCAATTTCCGCTCACGAACATCCTTAATTCTTCTTCCATCGGTGTTTATCTGTGTTCATCAGTGGCTGCAATCGCATTTGTCTCGAATCCAACCGAGTGCTATATATATTCGCGGCATGCAGGCGTCAATTCTAGAATACGCACGGTGGTGAAATTGAGCCGTTGGCTCCTGCTGATCGTTCTCCTCTTGATGGCTACCACGGGCCGCACACAGAAAACTCCGCGCACACCCGCTGCGCCTACCCGGACGAAACTTTCTTCCGAGGGTGAACGCTGGGTCGCGCAAACCCTCAAGAAAATGACGATTGACGAAAAAATCGGGCAGTTGTTTGCCGTATGGTGCTATGGC
>JBGPXQ010000208.1:0-4874 GCA_041492805.1 Terriglobia bacterium
CGGACGCAAATCGAACGCGACGACATCGGCTCGATGATTTTATGGGGGCCACCGGGATGCGGGAAGACGACGCTGGCGCGCCTGATTGCGCGAATGACGCACTCGGAATTCATCGCGTTCAGCGCCGTGCTCACCGGGATCAAGGAAATCAAGGATGTGATGGCCGCTGCGGAACATGCGCGGCGGGCGGGCCGGCGGACTATCGTCTTTGTGGACGAAGTGCATCGGTTCAACAAGGCACAGCAGGACGCCTTCCTGCCGCACGTGGAAGCAGGAAACATCACCCTGATCGGCGCGACGACCGAGAATCCCTCGTTTGAGGTGACTGCGCCGCTGCTTTCCCGGACACGTGTGTACGTCCTCCTGGCGCTCTCGACGGAACAGATCGAAGGCCTGCTGCGCCGTGCGATCGCGGACAAGGAGCGCGGGCTCGGAAATGAAAATATTGCGATCAGCGATGAAGCGATTCAGCACATCGCTGTGTTTTCGGGTGGCGATGCGCGCGCTGCTTACAACACGCTCGAAGCCGCTATGCGGGCCGTGCAGCCAGACTCCAAAGGCATGCGGTCGATCACCAGAGAGCTGCTTGCCGAATTGCTGCAGCGCAAATTCCTGCTGTACGACAAATCCGGGGAAGAACACTACAACCTGATTTCAGCTCTGCACAAGTCCGTGCGGAACTCGGACCCGGATGCTTCGCTGTATTGGCTGGTTCGAATGCTTGAATCCGGCGAAGACCCGCTATACATCGCGCGCAGGCTCGTGCGCATGGCGAGTGAAGACATCGGACTGGCCGAACCGGGAGCGCTCGCGGTCACCATTGCGGCGATGCAGGCCGCGGATTTTGTCGGGCCCCCGGAGGGTAATCTGGCGCTGGCGCAAGCCGCCGTGTACCTGTCGCTCGCTCCGAAATCGAACGCGGTCTATACCGGGTATGGGTCGGTGGTCGCGGACCTGGAGCGCACCAGCGCCGAGCCGGTGCCGCTGCATCTCCGCAATGCGCCGACCGGCCTGATGAAAAACATGGGGTACGGGAAGGGATATCAGTACGCGCACGATCAGGAAGACAAAGTGACCGACATGACTTGCCTCCCGGAATCACTGTCGGGAAAGACTTACTATCATCCCACCGACCAAGGATTCGAAGCGCGATTGCGGCAACGCATGGAAGAAATTCGCCGCATCAAGAGTAAACGGAAACCGGAATCATGATGAGTCTGTGGATTGCATGGAACAAAGGCTTCCAACACAGAGGTCACAGAGGACGCGGAGCACGAAAAGCTAGCTTAGCGCGCTTCGATGTACTTCTGGGGTGTGACGTGAGGTTCTGCTTCTCTGGTCTTTCTGCAATTCTTTTCCTGCTTGTAGTGATCTTTTTATTTTCGGCGGACTGTAAAGCGCAGGACAATCCGACGTTTAAGATCGATGAGGACATCACACGGTTTACCTATTCGACCGGCGGGCGGATTGCATATGCGACGCGGCATGTTTTTTCGGTCAAGAAGATTCAACTGCAGCGGGACGACATCTGGGTTTGTGAGCCAGGCGGGAAGAGACATCGCGTCCTGCTCGGCGAGAAGTTTGTTCGCGGATCGGGGCCGTTCAGCTACACCGTGCGGGGCCTGCGGTGGTCTCCGGACGGCAGCAAACTCACAGCTGAGTTGGCAACCAGCGAAATGATCAATGAGGATGGAGACACACGCGAAGGAGTGATGACGCTGCTGCTCGATGAAGCAGGAAGGGAAATCACAATCGCAGGAGCGGATAGTGTGATTCCCGGCGCGACGAATGCCGCCTGGCTGGCTGACGGAGCAACTGTAGTCTATTTGACTGAACTGGCACTGGCACAGGCACCTGCGCAAGCGCCAGCGGCGAAACCACCGGCAAACCCGCCATCAAGCAAACTTTTTACGATGAATCGCGTGAAGATTCTTGTCGGGGGAGGAACCACTCTGGTTCAGGGGCATTTGTTTTCCGTGGTGGCATGGAATGTTAAGCAAGACAATGGAGTTGCCATCGAGCGCGACCAGGGCATGACCGGACCTCCGCGTCTGGTGGCGCTCGACCTGGCGCGAGAGACTTCACGCGTGGCGGCGACTCTCGAAGGCTACGCTGGGGGCTTGACCGTTTCCCCTTCGGGGAAGAAAGTGGCGTACTGGATCAACAACGAGCAGCTCGAAGTGCGCGAAGTCGATGTTCCCAGCCGGATGGCGCGAGTGCGGGTTGCACTCGGAGCCTTGGCGTGGTCCGCAGACGAATCTCGCGTTCTGGTGAAACGCGGAGCTGCGCTTCGCTCGGGTGGTCTCGTATGGGTGGCGGTGCCGCCTCTGGCAGGTGTGGCAGCAGGGACTGCTCCCGCCACGACAGAAATTGTGCCGCAATCCATTTTGCATGATCTTGAGTTCCGCCAGTTCGATATTTCGCCCGATGGAAAATCATTGGCCGTGGTGGAGCCTGGGAAGCGCAACCTGCTCGTGTATTCGCTGCCGTGAATCGCTTTCAAACTGTCCTATCTTCGGGAGCTATTGGTGGCGTTTATAAAGCTCCTTCGCGATACAGAGGTCCATAACGACGAAAAGTCCGGCGCGGCGCGCGCTCTCGGCGGAAGATTCGTTTACGACGCCTTCCTGCATCCATATCGCACGCGCACCAATTCGAATCGCTCCTTCGACGACCTCGGGGACAACCTCCGAGCGGCGGAAAACATCTACGATGTCGACCTTTTCAGGGATGTCTTCCAGGCGGGCGTAACATTTCTCACCGAGGATCGATGACTCATTCGGATTGACCGGAATGATGCGGAACCCGGCTGACTGGAGATATTGCGCAACCCCAAAGCTGGGGCGAAATGGCTTCAACGAGAGGCCCACGACGGCGATTATTTTCGACGACGCGAGGAGATCGGTGATCGCGGGCTCGTCGTCTCCCCGATTGAGAATTTCATCTTGCGGCATCACCGTGGGCCTTCCAAGAAGATGCTCACTTGGGACGGCGCCGCCGCGCACGACGATCTTTTGGCGCGGGCGGCGAAGGGCGCTTGTTTTCGAGCGCGTCGTCAATCGCGCGGGCGAGTTTCGCAACTTCACGCGGCTCAAGCCGGCGATAATGGCCCTCAGGCACAGTCTCAGCTTCGAGCGAGGCAAGGTTCACGCGCTTCATTTTTTCAACTGGATGCCCGATGGCGAGCAGGTTGCGCCGCAGCAGATCGCGGTGAACTCCGGAAAATCGGACTTCATACCATGGGTTCGGAGGATTCTTCCCGGCGGAGTGGGGTGCGCGCAAGGGAACAATATTCCCTCGCAGAAGACTCGCCAGACTCTTGAGCTGGATTTCGCTGAGACGTCCTTTCACCTTGATCCAATACGTTTGCAGGAGGTGGGGCGACGCTTTTAACATGCGGCTGGCAAGCTCACCGTCGTTCGTGAGAAAGATGGCTCCACTGGCGTTGTAATCGAGGCGACCCACGGGAAATACGCGTTCGGAGACGCCGACGAGCAGATTACGCAAGGTACGGCGACCCTCGGGGTCGGCCAGTGTGGAAACAATTTGCGGAGGTTTGTGAAGGAGCACATACGTGCGCGGCTCGGAGACATGAGCAACTTTGCCAGCGGCTTCGATCCTGTCATGCTCCGGGTCGGCCTTGACTCCAAGCTCAGTGACGACCACGCCATTGACGCGCACTTGACCGCTCAGGATCAGTTGTTCGGCGTGGCGCCGAGACGCGATCCCAGCGCGCGATATGATTTTTTGAAGACGTTCAAGCATGGGTTCGTCTACGAAGCGCTTTCTGCTCTTGTGTGGCCCGCTTTCTGCTTTGTTTCACCGCCAGCGGAATTCGGCGAATCGTGGGGGCTAGACTCTGCCGGCCCGTCTACTTCGCTTGGGGGAATTGCCGTGGCATCCATGGCACCGAAAGATTCCTGCTCCGGCTCAATGGGTGCGATACCCTCGTCGGCGCCCAGCGCGGCGCGCGCAAGTTGTTCGAACTCCTTGAGGCTCGGCAGCTCATCGAGATCCGAAAGCCCGAAGCGCATGAGGAATTCCTTCGATGTCCGGTACAGGATGGGCCGTCCCATGACGGGCTTCCGGCCGGCCGTGGTGATCAAGCGCTTTTCAAGCAGCGTCTTGATGACTCCAGAAACGTTTACACCGCGAATTTCCTGAATCTCGGGGAGGGTCACGGGCTGCCGGTAGGAGATCACGGCGAGCGTCTCGAGCGCCGGCATCGTTAAACGCAGAGGCGGGCGGAGACTCTTGATGAATCTGCGCACGACGTCGTGGTGTTGTGGCTTGGTATAGAACTTGTAGCCGCCGGCAACGGCGCGAATTTCAACGCCGCGATCCTCGCCGGCATAGCTGGCAATCATCTCGTCGAGCGCGCCCCGGACGGCGTGTTTCTCTTCGCCGACGGCGGCCGCGATCTGGTCCAGCGTGGCGGGCTCGTCGGCGGCGTAGATAATTGCTTCGAGCGCGCCTTTCAGTTCTGTAGGATTCATGCTCATTGGTATTGTTCGTCAATTCCTCGAAGTGGGTCTTGCGGCGTTTCATTCAGCGCTTCCCCGCCCGCGAAGACCACATCGAACATTTTATGTTTCCGCAATCGAATATTTCCGAACTGCTCCTGCTGCACCAGGAGAATTGCCTGGAGGCGCACCAGCTCGAGAACGGCGAGCAGAGCGACGATCATCGCGTGGCGCGACGGGCAGGATTCGAAGAACGTTACCAACTCGAGGCCTTCGTCTGCAGTGACCAGTTGCTGGCGCAGCAACTCCATCATCTGCGCTACGGTAAATTGGTCGTGCTGCAGATCGATCTTGACGACTTCCTTGCGGCGCTCGAGCACCTGCTGAAAGACTTTGACCAGATCCACCAGC
>JBGPXQ010000209.1:0-4841 GCA_041492805.1 Terriglobia bacterium
ACCACAGAGGACATCGAGAGGACAGAGAAACCATTCAAGGATGCGGTTTTGAAATTGTCAGGTTTTTCAAGTCTTGTAATTTCTTCTGTGTGACTTCTGTGTTCTCTGCGTTGAACCTTCCTGCGGACTTCATCCCTCGAAAATGACGAGCGCGAGAGCCATATTGCCGGTGTGCGTGATGGTGAGGGCGATGTTCTTGACGCCGAGGCCGTCGGCAATCGCGCGCGACGCACCCGCCAATTTCAGCGTGGGCTTGCCGCTTGCCTCGCGCGCGACTTCGATGTCCACCCAGCGCACACCGCGCGCCCATCCGGTCCCGAGCGCTTTCATGGCGGCTTCCTTTGCAGCGAAGCGTCCCGCGAACCTTTCAGCGCGGTCGCGATGCTTTTCGCAATAGGCAATCTCCGACACTGTGAAAATGCGGTTGAGGAACGCGCGGCCGCGGCGCTCGATGGCCGCTGCGATGCGGTCAACTTCCGTAATGTCCACGCCCAGGCCGACAATCATCTAGCCTCCTGACCGCGCGCTGCGAACTGCTAACACGATGCCAGAATTATACCGTTCACTGTAGGCCGTTCGCACAGCTTGCAGACAGGAACTGACGCGTTACGTTAAAGTGGTTAGTAGGACACACGAATTACATGGCTCGGGCAATGAAAACTCGTTCGTCAAGACGCGGTTCCGCGCATCTCAGAGCGAACACGACGCTGCCGATCAGCAGCCGCGATTGGACTACTCGCCGGTCACGCGGGTTACAGATCGCCGAATCGCACGCGCTCGAAAAGCTTGGCTGGCTCGTGCACGGGTTCAGCACGCGGCGGGGAGGCAAAAGCCTGCTGGACGGCAAGCGCGTGTTGAATCTGGGGTACACGAATTGGGATGAGCGCGAACGGGTCGCGGAGAACCGCGCCAAATTCGCCGCGGCTATCGCGGCAAAGCAAATGCCTCTCGTCACATTGCGGCAGATTCACTCGGACGTGATTCACATCGCCGCCGCGCCCGAGGTGGACGCGCCTAAAGCCGACGCTCTGGCAACGCGCACGCCAGAACTTCTGCTCGGCGTCCAGACGGCAGATTGCGTGCCGATTCTGCTGGCGGACACGCGGCAACGCGCAGTTGCGGCGATTCACGCGGGATGGCGCGGCACGCTCGCACGCATCGCGGTAAAGGCGCTCGGGAGGATGCGCATGGAATTCGGGACGCGGCCTCGCGACGTCGTCGCGGCGCTCGGCCCGGCGATTGGCCGCTGCTGCTATGAAGTCGGGCCGGAAGTGGCGCAGGCATTTGCGGCGCAATTCCCCGGCGCGGCAGACTGGTTCGATGGGCCGTTCGATCTGCTGGCGCACGGAGAGGAGCCGCTCTGGCTGCCGTGGCTGACGATGATGCCGCCGGGACATGTTCCACCACCGCCGCGTGTGCAACTCGATCTGCGGGCTGCAAACCGCTGGCAGTTGGTCGATGCGGGCGTACCGGAAGCGCAAATCGCCGTGAACGATTTCTGTACAGCCTGCCGGACGGATCTTCTATTCAGTTATCGCCGCGAAGGGGCAAAGACAGGCCGAATGATGGCTGTGATCGGGATTCGCCCTTGAAATGAAATTCGAGGATCAGGCGCTAAAGCACCAGTTTTTTCTGCCATTCTAAGTCGCGGCTGAAGCCGCGACCCACAAAAACGATTCCCAAAAGAGCTGCGATCAAATCAACCGAGAGGTATGGACGAAGCGGAGGACAAACTCGAAGTTTCGATCAGCGCGAGCTGGCCGCACGCGGCGAAGACATCCTGTCCGCGAGAGTAGCGCACAAATGCAGGGACGCCTTTCTCGAGGAGAATGCTCTTGAATGCCTCGATGCTGTCCGCGGTGGGCGCGCGGTACGGCAAATTGCCGGGGTTCCAGGGAATCAGATTCACTTTCGCGCGGATGTGTGCGAGCAAGCGCACCACGCGGCGGGCATCTTCGGGCGAATCGTTCACGCCGCCGAGCAATACATACTCAATTGTGAAATGCTCGCGGGGACGCAGGGGATAACGGCGGCAGGCATCGAGCAATACAGCAAGCGGATACTTGCGATTGATGGGCATCAGCGCGTCGCGCTGCTCGTCGGAGGAAGCATTGAGCGAAATGGCCAGGTTGGGCCGGATTTTCTCCTGCCCGAGCCGCTCGATTCCCGGAACGATACCGCTGGTCGACAATGTGACGTGCCTGGGAGCAAGCCCGACGCCTTTAGGATCGAGCATGATGCGGACCGCGGCCATTGTCGCGTCGTAGTTGAGCAGCGGTTCGCCCTGGCCCATCAGAACCACGTTCGTCTGCGGCGTGAGCTGTTCGCGATTTTCTTCGAGCACAACCAGAACTTGCCCGATGATTTCCCCGGCCGTGAGATTGCGGATCAATCCCAATTGCGCGGTCAGGCAAAAATGGCAATCGACGGCGCAACCTGCCTGGGTCGAGATGCAGATGGTCTGGCGGCCTTCTTTCGGCATGAAGACGGCCTCGATCTGCGCGGGCTTCGCGTCCACGTCACCGATTGAGAACAGATACCGCACGGACCCATCTACGGATTGAAATCTGCGTACGATTCGCGGAAGCGTAATGCGCGCTTCTTCCGCCAGGCGCGCGCGGAGAGCTCCGGGCATATTCGTCATCGCGGCGAAATCAAAGCGCCGCTCCACATACAGCGCGCGGTATATTTGCCCGCCGCGGTAGGCAGGCTCGCCGAGCGATGCCAAAAATGCCCGCAAATCCTCCGCCGATTTTCCGAGCAGTTCCACAGGCACGTGCGGTCTCCCTGCAGTGATGTCATCATCTTAGCATGCAGCAACGCACAGATTGGAAACGCCGCAGGGCCTCAAGTCGCGTTCCCGCCGTGCGTATGCCACAATAATCAAATGAGCCAGCCGGCGCGCGATATCGAACGGGCGGAGCTGCCAAACGGCCTCGTGGTGGTCACGGAAAAGATGCCGCACGTGCGTTCCGTGTCGGTGGGCATCTGGCTGGGCACGGGATCGCGCGGCGAATCTCCCGAGAGCAACGGGATGGCGCACTTCATCGAGCACATGGTCTTCAAAGGTACGGAGCGGCGCACGGCCGAAGAAATCGCGCAAGCGATGGATTCGGTGGGCGGGATGCTCGACGCCTTCACGTCCAAGGAAATGACCTGCTTCAACGCCAAGGTGCTCGACGAACACCTGCCGATCGCGTTTGACGTGATCTCCGACCTGGTGCTGCGCCCTCGATTCGACGACGCGGACATCGTGAAGGAAAAGCAGGTGGTGCTCGAAGAAATCAAGATGGACGAAGACAACCCCGAAAGCCTGATCCACGAGATGTTCACGCAGAATTTCTGGCGCGGGCACCCGCTGGGTCTGCCGATCCTGGGCACCCCGGAAACGGTGCCGCAATTTTCGCGCGATGCGCTGCTCGAATGCTTTCGCTCGTGGTATGCGCCAAACAACACCGTCATCACAGCGGCTGGGAACCTCGAGCATGCAAGGCTGGTGGATCTAGTGGCGCGAGAATTCGGCGGAGCGGCGCGGGCCGGGGGAGTGACCGCACGCACGGCGCCTCGGACACACGCCAGCATAGAACACCGGAACAAGCGAGAACTCGAGCAGGTGCACATCGTGGTCGGCGTGCCCTCGTACCCGCTGGCGCACGAGCGGCGCTACGCGGCGTCGCTGCTGAACATTATGCTCGGCGGCGGGATGTCCTCGCGGCTGTTTCAGAATATCCGCGAGCGGCAGGGGCTGGCCTACGCGATCTTCAGCGAACTTTCTCCGTACACCGATTCGGGCGTGCTTTCGGTGTATGCCGCGACGTCGCGCGAATCGGCGGCGCAGTTGATCCGCTCCGTGGTGGAAGAATTCCGCCGCATCAAGCAGGAGGCTGTGAGCGTCGAAGAGTTGCGCCGCGCCAAAGACCACTTGAAAGGCTCGATGATGCTCTCGCTCGAATCGACCAGCGCGCGGATGTCCAACCTGGCGCGCCAGGCCATGTATTTCAACCGATTCCTCTCGCTCGATGAAATGCTTGCGTCCATCGAAGTCGTGACGCGCGAGGAAGTGCTCGCCATCGCTCAGGATTTCTTCGAACCCGGCCGGCTCGCCCTCACGGTGCTCGGCAACCTGAACGGTTTTGAGGTTACGTCCGAGCTGCTTGCCTGGTAAGACGCGCCATCGCCCCCTTCGTGTTGAGAAAACGTCAGCAAATTCCCGGCGATGTCATTGACGGCGGCCCCGCACTTTGTCATCATCCGATGGGCTTGAGCGTCCTGCGGGCCGGTTTGCTGGGGGAACCTATCAGTCTACGCGTCTCGATATTGGCGTCGGGCAGTTCGGGCAACTGCACGTTGCTCGAAACGGAGCGGACGCGTCTGCTGGTGGACGCGGGGCTCGGCAAGAAAGAAACGCTGCGGCGTCTCGCCGCGGTCGAGCGCCTGGTGGACCGCCTCGACGGCATCGTCATTTCCCACGAACATAGCGATCACATCGGCGGGCTGGCGCAGGTGCTCGGCCAGTGGCGCACGACGGTGTATCTCACCGAAGCGACACACACCGAGGTGAAGCGCTTTCTGCCGGAAAGCTCGCAGAAGCGTCTGGACCGCGTGGAGCACATCCGCGCCGGACACCGATTCATCGTGGGGGACATCGAGGTCTCGCCGTTTTCCATCCCCCACGATGCCGCCGACCCGCTGGGGTTCACGTTCCGCGCAAATGGAACGAAGGTCGCGATCGTCACCGATCTCGGCTATTTGCCCGAGTTGGTGAAGCATCACTTGCGGGAATCCGATTGCCTGATGCTCGAATCGAACCACGACCTCGAAATGCTGAAGGTAGGGCCGTA
>JBGPXQ010000180.1:0-5537 GCA_041492805.1 Terriglobia bacterium
CGATCACCATCGAATACGAACCGCGGAAGCATTGTCTGGAACTGAAAGCGTTGAAAATGTACTTGCTTGCGTACCGTGATCTGGGCATCTTTTACGAGAACGCGGTAAACCGCATGCTTCGCGACATCGTTGCCGCGACAAGCCCCGCCTGGTGCGTCGTGCGCGGCGAGTTTACCCCCAGGGGCGGGCTGACCACCACGGTCGAGGCACGCTGGCCACGGAAACTGCGGAACCGCAAGATATAGACAACCTTGTATGGCTCAGCGATAATCAAAACCTGGAAGGGCGCCGCCAATTCTGCTGGCCGCCGAGGAGAGATGATGAGCATATCCCCGAATGTCCCCGAACCAAAAGAATCCTACGTGTACGAGGCAGCAAGCACGCCGCGTTGGATCTTTGTTGTGTTTATCGCGGCCTTCGGACTGATCGGGTATCTGCTTTACGCCGGCAACGACGCACGGACCAAGCTCGAAACCCAACTGTCCCAGGCCAATTCGAAGCAAGCCATTCTGGCCGCGCAGATTGATCAGACCAATTCGCGCGTTGCCGACCTGAAGGGCCAAGTGGAAGTCACGACGCAGAAACTCGGGTTCACACAGGCAGAGCTGGCGCAGGCGCGGACGCTGGCGCAGAACATCCGCCAGTCACAAAAGGAAAGCGATGAGAAACTTACGGCGCAGATCGGCCAGGCCAAGCAGGAGGCCGACGCAAAAATTGGCGCGGTCAACACCGATCTGACCGGCGCAAAAGGTGACATCAGCGCGACAAAACAGGATCTCGAGGCGACCAAGGCGAAGCTGACCAGCACCGTCGGTGACCTCGGCGTGCAAAGCGGCCTGATCGCGCGCAATCAGGAAGAACTGGAACAACTGAAGCGCCAGGGTGAGCGCAATATTGTTGAAATACATCTAACCAAGTCCAAGACTCCCACTCGCGTCGGACCCATCCAGCTTACGCTGACAAAGACCGACCCTAAGAAATTTAAGTACACAATGACAGTAATCGCCGACGACAAGACGATCGAGAAGAAGGATAAGACGGCCGACGAGCCCGTGCAGTTCTACGTCAAGGGCGTCCCGCGCCCGTACGAAATCGTCGTATTTGACGTGACGAAAGACAAAGTGAACGGCTATCTTTCAACACCCAAGGACGCCGGGAGCGCCGCCCGGGCGCAATAGTCGCGGCACCGTGACCCGTCCTATTATCCTGCGTTGCGAATATCCTGAACCACAAGTCCGTAATCGAACGAGGCGGGAAACCCGTCTTCACACCTGACCAAAGAAGACTTTGCTACTCGAATGATTTGAGCGTCGTGGCCATTTCCCGGAGACGGCGATCCACGCGCCCAAATACGCTGTCGGATTCGAATGCGGCGTTCGAATCGCGCCGTCCGGCTTTTACGCCGGTGAGAATCTCGATGCCCTCTTCGACCCTGGAAATGGGAAGGACTTGAAATTTGCCGGAAGCAACGGCGTCGATCACGTCATCGCGCAGCATCAGGTCTTCGATATTCTCGGCGGGAATCATGACTCCCTGGCTCCCGGTCAATCCCTTCACGCGGCAAACATCGTAGAAACCTTCGATCTTCTGATTGACTCCGCCGATCGGCTGGATATCACCCTGCTGGCTGACAGAGCCCGTGACAGCGATGTCCTGCCGGATGGGCAAGCCAGAAAGCGCGGAGAGCAGCGCGTAGATTTCGGTCGAGCTGGCGCTGTCCCCGTCAACACCGCTGTAGGACTGTTCGAAGCAAATACTGGCGGCAAGTGAAAGGGGCTTATCCTGCGCGAACTGTGCGCGCAGGTACCCGGCGATGATTTGCATTCCTTTGTCGTGGAAGCTGCCGCTCAGGTTCGATTCGCGTTCCACGTTGATGAGCCCTGCCTTGCCCAGCGCCGCGGACGCCGTGATTCGCACGGGTTTGCCGAAAGCATAGCCGCCGATTTCGAGAACGCTCAAACCGTTCACCTGCCCGACGCGCGCGCCGTCGGTATCAATCAAGAGCGTTCCCTCTTCGATCATCTCCCGAATCTTGGTCTCTGTCAGGTTATGACGCTCGATGCGCGCCTCTCGCGCGCGCCGGACGTGGGGATCGCTTACCAGCGATGCGCCTTCCTGCCGCGCAATGTACGCGCCCTCTCGAGCCAAATCGGCCAGTTCCGGGAACCGGGCCGTCACCTTGTTCCGGCGTCCGGCCTGGCGCACGCCATATTCCAGCATGGCCGCCACTGCTGTACGATCGAAAGGCCCTATGCCTTCCTGTTCGGAAAGCTGGCGCAAACGGCCGCCGTACTGACGCACGACGGCATCACTCATCACCATTTCTTCGTCGAACTCAACGCGCACCTTGAAAATCTTGCGGAAATCTTCCTCGTACTCATACAGCATTTCGTACATATGGCGGTCGCCGATCAGAATAATTTTCACGTCAATATCGATCGGCTCGGGTTTCAGCGCCGAGGTCCCGAACGGAAAAAACATCTCGAGCGGCTGAATTTCGAGACGGGAGTGGTTCAACATGCGTTTGAGTGTGCGCCAGACGCCCGCTTCGGTGAGCGCGTCGTACGCATACATGATCAGAAATCCGCCATCCGCGCGAAGGATCGAGCCCGCGCGCAAGTCCATGAAATCCGAATTCCAACCACCGCGCGAGTCGTAGCTGCGCTGGATCGTACCAAACAGGTTCGTGTACGTCGGCGTGGTCTCGAAGATGACCGGCGACCCGTCTTCATCGCTGTGCGCGAGAAGGACGTTAACGCCGTACACGCGGAAAGGGTCGCGCTCGGCCAAGGGCGTGCGTGAACTGCCGTCTGGGGGGGGACCGTTACCCGGCTCTTCATCACCCTCCCGCTCCTTGAAGGGATCGAGGTTGTCGAGCAGGCTATGCCGCACCTCTTCCAAGTATTCCGACACGAGGGCGCCTGAATATTTTTCCTTCAGCTCCTCGATGAATCCATCGACGAGCACCGAAGCGGCCTCCTGTTCGAGATAACTCAGTTCGCTGGCCAGCTCGCGTGAAAGCGTCAGAGTCTTCCGGTAGACGACCGTGAATTCCTGGCGGAACTGTTCGTACTTTCGCTCGATGTCTTCGGCGGCCACAGTTTCGAGCTTGCCCTCATGAACCATCTTGGGGATATCCTCGATTGGCACCATCTGGCCCTCGAGGACGGGAAAAATTTCCGGCAGCGCGACGGCACCCACCTGCATGTGCCCCAGCGCGAACTGCTCGCGCGCGATGCGCCGAGTGAAATCATCCATCAATTCTTTTTCGCGGACGGTGAAGCGATCCACGATGCGGCCTTTCTGCCGCTGGAAGGGTTCGCCCTCGAAAACCTGCGGAATCCGCCGCCGCAGAAACTCGATGCCGCTCTGCACGTCCTTCTTGAAGTTATTGGCCTGCCCGCGCGGCAATGCGAGCAGGCGCGGCCGGTCGGGGCTCTTGAAGTTGTTGACGTAGCACCGGTCGAGGGAGGATTTCGCGGCCGGGTGAATTTGCCCGATCACGTGAGCAATCGTACCGCCCCGGCTGGTTCCAGCAAGGCCACAAACGAAAATGTTGTATCCCGGAGCGCTCAACTCGACGCCTAGTTTCAGGGCACGAAAAGCCCTTTCCTGGCCGACCAGATCGGTGACGGGTTGGGCGTCGGCGGTGGTTTCAAAAGGTATTGTTGCAGGATCGCAACGCCACCGCAGTTTTTCGGGAGGCAATCCGGCCAGTAGATTCGTTGATTTGGTGACCTTCATGAAACCATCCGTGGTCCCAGGCGCGCTACTCTAGCACAGGCCTGACATCCGGTGTATGGAACACGCGGAAATATTTTTCACCGACCGATAAGTTTAATAAGCCTCATCCGTTGTATCAGATGCCGTTCAAGAAGCGTTCGTCACACAGCTACTCCGCCACGGTGGCAGCATCGTTCCTTATATCTCTCGCAGAATACACATCCAGGACGCCGACGGCGGTTGCAACGACGATCGGACCGAGGACAACTCCTAACACCCCAAACACTGCGATCCCGCCGAGAATGCTGATAAACACCAACAGCCCGTTCAGCGATGCTCGGCCGCCCAGAAGCACGGGCCGGAGGATATTGTCGATGGTCGATCCCAATCCTGCGCAAATACCCACGAGGATGAGGGCGCGACCCGAATGCCCGCTCGAAAAAAGCCAAATCGCCGCCGGAATCCATACGGGCCAGGCACCCACGACGGGGAGAAGCGAAAGAAAGGCCATCACGACCCCCCAGAACACGGGGGAGCCGACTCCTACAATTGCGAACGCCCCGCCGCAAATCGAACCCTGCACGGCAGCGATGACCAGGCTAGCCGTCACGCTTGCAAAAATCAGATCGTGAGCCTCTGCCAGCATGCGCTCCCGAGTGATTTCCTCGAACGGGAGAATGAGCCGGAAGCGTTCCAAAATCGCTTCGCCATCACGAAGGAAGTAGAACAGCGCAAAGAGCATCACAAACAATTCGAACAGAAAGAGGACAATGTTTCGAACCACGGCGCCGAGTTCAGTGGCCAGGTATTCGCTGAGTCTGCCAGCGCCCTGCCGCACCAGTCCCGGCAGATCAACAGCGCCCTGTGCTGCCACATGAGCCGTGATCCATCCCCATGCGCGGTTGAACCAATCGTACTGGCCTGCAGCCATTGACGCTTCCACGTTGCGCGTCGCGTCGATCCCCTCACGCACGAATAGCATCATCAGGAGCAGAACCGGCACGATCAGGATCAGCGTGACACCAGCCGTGCTCAAGGCAGCCGAGAGGGTGCGCCCCCATCTTTGTTGGAGCCGCTTGTTCCATGAATGGAAGATGACCGCAAATACGGCGGCCCATCCGAGCGGCACCAGAAAAGGTTCGAATACCCGATAAACGAAGTAGACCAACAGCAAGATCACGCCATAGAACAAGACATCCCCGAAGCGCTCTCCTGCATTTTTCGCCATGGCGCGCGAATCTCCCCCGGCGTTGCCAAGCCGTCCAACGGCTCGGAACGTTCACCTTATAACTCAGGTGGATCACTTTTGGTGGGATTCATTTCCGGCGTCACGATCGCCACCGGGACCCACGCCCATGTTATGATCCATGCAGTCTTGGAGCCTCTCCGTGAACGACCCTGCTACCTGCCGCCATGCGCGCACGCAATTGATCGCCAAGGATTCCGATGCGGAGTACGTGGAGTGCCTGGACTGCGGTGCGATTATCGAGGCGGGCGAGCGCACGGAACAGGGTCCCGGCTTTGACGAATCTCTTTCCGACGCGTAAGCCCGCATGTCCGAAATGAACGCTGCACGATGAACCCTCACGCGTTAGCCGCATCAGTTTTCGGCCGGGAACGCGCGGCAGACTAGACAACGCATAGTCATGCAAGGTTCGAGTCCCCGAACCGGGCTGCTCAGTGGTGGGTCAGTTTCCGAGAATCCCGTTTATCATGCGGAATCCAGCGTAGACCGAGATGTATCCCCGGCCGGATAGAACTGTTGGACCCAGATTCTCATTTTACGCATCTTCGGCGGCTAGCTCGTCCAGCAG
>JBGPXQ010000054.1:0-10920 GCA_041492805.1 Terriglobia bacterium
AGGGCAAAGGCGGCAGAACCTCGATGTGGTTCACGACACTTGTTACACCTTCGATTCTTTTAACTGCATTCTCCGCATCGTACTTGGTCTGGCCGTGCTCGCTGACAACCTGCCCGCTCAGAATCACTTCGCTGCCATTGACCTGGTATTCCAGATTGTCGAATACTCCATACCAGGGCAGCGTCACCAGTTCATGGCGTACTTGATTGCTGAGGCGGGAAACATCGAGAGGGGTTACACTTCCGGCGCTCGCGTTCGGAGCACCGATCGCAAACCCCGCCATAGCCAGTAGAGCCATGGCAAATAGCCCTTTCACAATATGCAAGCGAGTCATCATGGAAGTCTCCTTTCTACGACCGCGCTGGTCCATTTTTTCTCTTCCAATCCGTTAGATGCGGCATGCCGGCAAAAAGCATCCTGAACCCTCAAAGGCCGGTAGACCTGCTGACCAATTCTGCTAGGATGGCGAAGCGGGAACAATTTCCATGCAGTCCAAAGTTCTAGTATCGGAGGGATTGGATAGCTGTGTGGGTTGTGGCACATCGAGGGGCTTCAGGACACGCGCCGGAAAATACGATGTCGGCGTTCCGGCGCGCCGTCGAATTGGGCGCCCGCTTTATTGAAACCGACCTGCACCTGACGCGTGAGGCGGGCGTCGTGGCCATTCATGATTCCACGCTCGACCGTACCACGACCGGCCATGGCCTCGTCGAATTGCGGTCGCTCGAGGAAGTGCGTGCGCTCGATGCCGGCGCCTGGTTTGGCTCGCGTTCGGCCGAATCCTTTGCCGGAGAGCGCGTCCCCACACTGGATGAAATCCTTCGGTTTGCGAAGGAACGCGACATCATCTTTTACCTGGAGATCAAGTCCGACGCGACCTGGGGAGTCGAACACGCGGTCGTCGCCGCGTTGCGCGACACGGGCGAAGCCGCCCGCGTCGTCATTCTCTCGTTCGACCCCGCTATGCTCGAGTCGGTCCACCGCCTGGACCCGACAATAATGACTGGCTATCTGTGCGAACATCCCTCAAACGATCTCGTCGAGCGCACGGTGCGGGTTGGCGCCCGCCAGATTGCTCCGCGCGGGGACCTGGCCACGCCTGCCCTGGTCGGAAAGGCCCATCAGGCAGGCCTCCAGGTCGTGGCCTGGACTATCAACGAGCCTGAGCAGATGCGCCGGCTGATCGCTGCGGGAGTAGACGGCATCATGACGGATTATCCGGACCGTCTCGTCAGCGCTTTGAAGCAGGCGTAGCGAAGAATTTGCATCCGCCACTGTGGGTTAACGGATTTCTCCGTGCTCTTTGTGTCCTCGGTGCCCTCCGCGTCAAATGTTTTCCCGCACGCTCGAAAACTTTCAGCACAGAGGACGCAGAATACGCAAGCAGCTGAGCCGTTTGCGGAAAAATGGCGCAGCGGAGCACGGCAGAATGTTTTGCCGGTCAGTGCGTCAAGCGAAATAACTCCGCAAATTGAGAGATGGAGAGTTCCTCGGCGCGAGCCTCAGGGGACAATCCTGCTTCGCGCAGAGTCTCCTCGGCGTGCGTGCCGAGCCGCGCGCGAAGATTGTTCCGCAGAGTCTTTCTCTTTTGTGCGAAACATTCCTTCACAAAATTGAGGAAGGCTTTTTCATTGCCAACGTCGAGCTTGGCGCGCGCGCCCGGCATGCGAAGACTGACCAGAGCGGAAGCGACCTTCGGGCGGGGGCGAAACGCGCCGGGAGGGATGCGCAACACAAGTTCGGGCTGGCTGAACCACTGCGAGACGACCGAGAGGTATCCATAATCGCGACGCCCGGGCGGCGCGACGATCCGCACCGCCACTTCGAACTGAATTACGATGTGAATTGCGGCGATCCGGTCTGCGTGTTCGAACAGGCGATGCAAAATGGGCGAAGTAATATAGTACGGCACATTTCCGTACACGGAAAAGCGCGCGCCCTTTGCAATCTCTTCAAAATCGACGGCAAGCACATCGCCTTCGATGACTTCGACATTTCCCAGCGGCGCGGTGGCTTCGCGCAGGCGCACTGCAAGCCGCTGGTCCAACTCGATTGCAACCACTCTGCTGGCGCGTTGCGCGATGCGCGAAGTCATTTCCCCATGGCCTGCGCCAATTTCAACCCAGACGCCCTCTCCAAAGCGGATCGCGCGCGCGATGCGCTCCTGCCAGCTTTCGTCGACGAGGAAATGTTGTCCCAGCTTTTCGGGTGACACGGCAGGGAAGTGTATCAAGAGATGTGTCCATGCGCGCGACGTTCCGTAAGCATGATCCTTGACGGCTGAGGAGGCTTTCAGTACGGTGGATGCTCCAGACGAGGGGATATGAAAATACTCTTTGTCGCATCCGAGGGGCTCCCGTTTTCGAAAACGGGAGGTCTTGCGGACGTGATGGAAGCGCTGCCCAAGTCGCTCGTTTCACTGGGGCACAAAGTCGCTGTGCTCCTTCCGCGGTACCGCAATACGAAAGCAGCGGCAGCAGCGGCGCTGAGCCTGACCATCCCAATGGGCGATATGCTGCGTTTCCCTGCGGTCGTTGATGGCGGAGTTCTGCACGGTGTGCGCCACTACTTTGTCGAGGACGCGGAATACTTCGATCGCGACCAACTCTACGGCGTGTCAGGAAAGGATTATCCGGATAACGCGGAGCGGTTTGCAGAGTTCAGCCGCGCGGCTATCGAGCTTTCCAAGCACGTCTGGAAGCCCGACGTGATCCATTGCCATGACTGGCAATCCGCTCTGGTGCCCGTGCTGTTGCGAACGCAGTACGACAAGGATGTGACGTTTCAGGGTCTCCCGGTAATTTTCACGATTCACAACATGGGTTATCACGGCACGTTTCCCCGCGAAACCATGAAGAAAATCGGGTTGCCCGAGAATCTGTTCAAGATCGACGCAATGGAATTCTACGGGCGCGTGAATTTCCTGAAGGGCGCGCTGGTTTTCTCCGACTACCTGACGACGGTAAGCCGTAAATACGCGGAAGAAATTCAGACGTCGGAATATGGACACGGGCTCGACGGAGTGGTGCGGAGCCGCGCGGACCGGTTGACCGGAATCTTGAACGGCGTGGACTATGCGGCGTGGAGTCCGGATAAAGATAAACTCATCGCCGAGAAGTATTCGCTGAAGGATTTGTCGGGCAAGTTGGCATGCAAGAAAAACCTTCTAGAAGTGTTCGGCTTGCCCCCGGAGACCGTGAACAAGCCCTTGATCGGGATCGTCTCGCGGTTTGCCGACCAGAAGGGATTCGATCTAATCGCAAAGGTGGCGCCGGACTTGCTCGGCGAGGACGTTGCGATCGTTGCACTGGGGGCAGGCGAAGCGAAATACGAAAGGATGTTTCAAGACCTGGCGAAATTGTATCCCGGAAAGCTGGGCGTAAAGGTTGCTTACGATAATGCCATCGCACACAAGGTCGAAGCGGGGGCGGACGTGTTTCTGATGCCTTCACGGTACGAACCTTGCGGGCTGAATCAGATCTACAGCTTGAAGTATGGTACGGTGCCCGTGGTGCGAGCGACGGGCGGTCTCGATGACACGATCGAGGCGTTCGATCCAGTGACGGGCCGCGGCACAGGATTTAAATTTCAAGAATATGATGGAACGGCGCTGCTCGGCGCGATCCGGCAGGCGCTGGCCATCTTCCGAATCGAACCGGCAACGTGGCGGCGAATCCAGACCAGCGGTATGGCCAAGGATTTCTCCTGGCAGGCGTCCGCGATAGAATATGCAAGGCTTTACGAGGTGGCGTGGAAATCTCGAAACCGGAATGTCGCAACTACATCTAATTAAACCGGGGCAAAGTGGGTTAATATGGCCACGCAGCCTCTAAACGAAAGGGCTCTCATGGCAGATAATGTTAACAATGTGACGGATAGCACGTTTCAGGCCGAGGTCATCGACGCAAGCCAGACACAGCCCGTGATGGTGGATTTTTGGGCGGAGTGGTGCAGGCCTTGCCACATGCTGGCGCCGGCAGTCGCCGAGATCGCGACTGCCTACGCAGGCAAACTCAAAGTCGTGAAATTGAACGTCGACGAAAATACGAATTCCGCAGGCAAGTTCAATATCCGCGGTATCCCGACACTGCTCATCTTCAAGGGCGGACAGGTCGCCGAGCAGGTGGTTGGCGCGGTCCCGCGCGACCAGATCGAGAAGGCTGTCCAGCGTCATATCGCGTAAGCACTTCATTTTTCTGCGCGCTCTGTGTTCTTTGTGTTTAGATTTTCTCAATCTTGAAAGAACAGCTTCAACACGGAGGGCGCAGAGCGCACAACGGATTTCACGCGAGTGGGACCTGCGCTTGCCTTCTCTGTGTGCCACATGTAGCATAAGTATTCCGCGGTTTGTGAAATCCCTCCTTGTGAATCTATGCCTGTGGAGCGGCGCGGAGGCGTGTGGCTCGATGGTCGGCGAAGGGCTCAGGTGCACGGTCCCGGGATTAGGACCGCGGACATCGAAGATTTTGAAATGAATTTGTAGCGCCGCCCTTCAGGGCGGCACTTCGGCCCTGAGTACGTGCCTGCCTGAAGGCGGGCGCACCAACGTAGGAGTAACCGGCTGATGAAGTCGATCGTAGTCGTAGGCGCGCAATGGGGCGATGAAGGCAAGGGCAAGGTGGTGGACTATCTTGCGGCGTCGTTCGATTACATCGCGCGATGCGCGGGCGGGCACAACGCAGGCCACACAGTCATTTACGATGGGAATCGCTTTGTCTTGCAACTCATCCCGTGCGGAATTTTGCGCCCCGGCAAGCACGCTGTCATCGGCTCGGGCGTCGTGGTGGACCCGGTGGCGCTGGTGGCGGAGCTGGACACACTTGCGAAGTCCGGAATCGACGTCACCGGCCGGCTGCACCTTGCAAATCGCGCGCACCTGATCTTTCCGTATCACCGGCAGATGGAAAAGGCGGCCGAAGCGGCGCGCGGGGCATGGAAAATTGGAACAACGTCTCGAGGGATCGGCCCAGCCTATGAAGACAAGATGGCGCGGCACGGCATCCGCGTGGGTGACCTGTTGAATCCGGCGCGGTTCCGCGAGAAGCTGGAGCGCGTGATTGCCGAGAAGGACGCCGTGTGCCGTGCGACGTATGGCGTGCCCCTCGATACAGCGGGATTGGCCGAGCAATACCTGGCGCTGGGCGATCGCATACGGCCCTTAGTGACTGATGCGTCGTTGCTCATTAACCATGCGCTAGATGCGGGGTTCTCGGTTTTGTTCGAAGGCGCGCAGGGCACGATGCTCGACATCGATTTTGGGACATATCCGTACGTCACGTCTTCGAACGCGATTTCGGGCGGCGCCTGCACGGGGCTCGGCGTGGGCCCCACGCGAATCAACGCTGTCGTCGGGGTCACCAAGGCCTACACTACGCGCGTGGGCAGCGGTCCTTTCCCGACGGAAATGCCCGATCTGGAGGCAACCGAAGTGCGCGACAGAGGAAAAGAGTACGGCGCGGTTACGGGGCGGCCCCGGCGGTGCGGCTGGCTGGACCTGGTCGTGTTGCAATACGCGGTACGCATCAACGGGATATCGTCGTTGGTCGTCACGAAGCTCGACGTGTTCGACACCCAAAAAGAGATTCAGGTTTGCACGGGCTACCGCTACAAGGGCGCGCCGCTGCGGGAGATGCCGGCAGCAGCCGAGGATTTGGCTGAAGTCACGCCTGAATATCGCACCCTTCCAGGCTGGAATTCGGATACCTATGGTGTACAGGATGCCGGGAAGCTGCCGCGCGCGGCCGTGGACTATCTCAAATTTATCTCCGACTTTCTCGGCGTCGAGATAGGCATGATTTCGACGGGCCCCGAACGCGACGCCACCATAGTATGTTCCGGCACGCAGCTTGCCACCTGGATCTGAGCAATGAATACCATGCTGCCTTACGCTGAGGCGCGGCAGAAAGTGATTGAGGTCGCCGGAGCCCTCCGGCGGCCGCCGCTGCAAGAAACCATCGAAATCGAGCAAGCGTTTGGTCGCGTGCTGGCGCGCGAAGTGTGCGCGGATCGCGATTATCCTCCCTTCAACCGCTCCACGCGCGATGGTTTTGCGGTGCGTTCCGCCGACGCGCGTGCGCCGGGTGCACGTCTCGAATGTGTCGGCGAACTGCGCGCCGGTGGAAGCTTTGAGGGCGCGCTTGGGCCGGGGCAGTGCGTCGAAATCATGACGGGCGCGAGCATCCCTGCCGGAGCGGACGCCGTCGCGATGATCGAACACACGAAGCGCGATGGACGTGCAATCACGCTCGATCGCGCGGTGAGAAGCGGCGATCACATTGTTCCGCGCGGCAGTGAAGCCCGCGCGGCTGCGTTGCTGGTGGCGGCGAACACGCGCCTTGGCTACGCGGAAATGGCTCTTGCGGCGCAGGCGGGAGCTGCGCGCCTTGAAGTGTTCGCAAATCCGCGCGTGGCGATTCTTTCCACTGGCGACGAGGTCGTGGACGCGCGGGCGACTCCGGGACCTCTACAGGTCCGAAACAGCAACGGCGTTTCTATCGAAGTGTTGGCGCGCACCGCAGGCGCTCAGCCGGTCCAACTTGGAAATGTCCCCGACGAGAAAAACGCGCTCAGAGAAGGCATCGAACGCGGGCTGCAGGCGGACATCCTGGTTCTCTCCGGCGGCGTGTCGATGGGGAAGTACGATTTGGTGGAGCAGGTTCTCAGCGACCTCGGCGCGGAATTTCATTTTACCGGCGTCGCAATTCGTCCCGGACGGCCAGCAGTATTCGCGACATGCCGCGAAAAGCTTGTTTTCGGGCTTCCGGGGAATCCAGTGTCAACCATGGTAACGTTCGAACTGTTCGTGCTGCCGGCGATCGATCTGTTGAGCGGCACGGCGTCGCGCCCTCTGCCGGTGTTTCGTGCCAAGCTGGCCACGCCGGTTCACGAAAAAGGGCCCATGGTCCATTTCCTGCCGGCTCGGATCGAATGGGAGGGCAGGGAAGCGCGAGTCACGCAGTTGCCCTGGCAGGGATCCGGCGATATCGTTGCGCTGGCCCTGGCAAACGGTTACCTGGTGGTTGGCCCCGAGCGACCCGACATAGCGCCGGGAGAGTGGGTAGACGTGCTGCCGCGACGCGGAGCAATCTAGTCTAGGTGAACATGGCAAAGTTGACGCATTTCAGAAAGCGCGGGGAAGTGGCGATGGTTGATGTGACGGCGAAGGCCGTCACAGAGCGAACGGCTGTTGCGCGCGGCTTTGTGCGCATGTCTCCGGGTGTATTGCGCGCGCTGCGCCAGCAGAAGTTGCCCAAGGGGAATCCCCTCGAAATCGCACGAATTGCAGGGATTGCGGCCGTGAAGCGCACGGCGGAATGGATACCTCTTTGTCATCCGATTCCACTGACGCACATTGATGTGACTGCGCGGCTATGCAAGAATGGCGTGGAGATCACATCGCGCGTCACGGCGACAGCGCAGACCGGCGTGGAGATGGAAGCGCTGGTGGGAGTGTCGGCAGCGGCGCTGACTGTGTACGATATGTGCAAGGCCGTGGACAAGGCCATGGAAATCACCGGCATCGTCTTGCTGGAAAAAGTCGGTGGCAAGAGCGGCCATTACCTGCGCCGCAAAAATAGCGGTTCTCGATGACAACTCCTTCCTATAGCGTTCAGGTGCTGATCGTGGACGACAATCCACTTGTGCGCGACCTGATGTGCCGTGGGATGGAGCCGCACTGCACCGTGATTCCCGCGACTGACGGCGCCGACGCTCTGCTCAAGGCCATCGATAACCCGCCGGATTTGATCATCTCCGATTTCCGGATGCCCGGGCTTGACGGGCGGCAGCTCTACGAAAAATTGAAAGGCCGGGACACCACGCGAAATATTCCTTTCGTGTTTGTGGCCAGCCGGGGAGATATCGAGGAAAAACTCCGGCCCGCGGTGGGTGGGGGTGTCGAGGATTTTGTTCCGAAGCCATTCTTTGTGGCCGACCTGGTGCGCCAGACCAAGAAAATCATAGACCGTCTGCACCTGGAGAAATTGCAGAAACATGCGTCCCGGCCCGGCGTAATTCAAGGCCGCCTGGAGGAAATGAGCGTGCCGGAGCTGATGCAGTCGCTCGAAATGGGGCAAAAATCGTGCCGCCTGTCGCTGCGCCGCGGCGAGGAACGCTGCGAGATGTATTTCACGGCCGGACAGTGCAAGCACGCGCAACTCGGTGAAACCGAGGGCGACGCCTCCGTGTACCATGTCGTGAGTTGGAGCGATGGCGACTTCGAAATTGATTTCGGCGCAAACTCCGACCGCGAGACGACTACGCATTCCACAACCGGCCTGTTGATGGAAGCGATGCGTTTGATGGACGAAGCCAGTCAAAGCCAGGTGGAAAGTTAGCCCTTCGGCATGCGTGTTACCATTCTAACTATAAGCGATTCAGTATCGCGAGGCGTTCGAGAGGATGCGTCCGGGCCCGCACTGCGCGAGCGTTGCCGGCAGCTCGGCTGGAACGTAATTTCCGAAGCGGTGCTGCCGGACGAGCCCGTGTCGATCCGGGAACGGCTCGTTTCGTTGGCGGATGGCGGTGCGGCGGAGCTGATTCTGACGACGGGAGGCACAGGAATCGGTCCGAGGGATTCGACTCCCGAAGCCACAACGGAAGCCTGCCCAAAATTATTGCCTGGAATCCCCGAAGTGATGCGTGAGTACGGCCGGAAAAAAAATTCGCGTGCAGCGTTGTCCCGGGGCGTGGCGGGAGTCCGAGGGCGCGCGCTGATCGTCAATTTGCCGGGAAGCCCGCGCGGCGCAGTGGAATCGCTCGACGCGGTAGCGGAGCTGCTGCCACACGCGCTTGACGTGCTGCGCGGCGCTCGGCACGATTAGCCCGCACTTCTCACAAGAACTTCGTTGTAGCCGTTGGCCCGTTCCATGGCGGGAAGCCAGAGCGCAGATCCAGCGCGGTCGAGTAGCACAGGCTTCAGCCTGTGTGGTTTTGGTTTGCCCTGCGTTCAGCAAAATGCACACAGACTGAAGTCTGTGCTACCAAGAGCCGCTTCGCATGGTCTTACGCTGCTTTGCCAGCGCTGGTCCTACTCGCTGAAAAAACAACGTTTTGCAAGTACCTCATGCGTTATACTGCGCCGATTCTCGAGTGCGGGCTCTACTTTTATGCTGAACGCCCCGGCCTAGCCGGGGCGTGGAGCCCGCCGGAATAAGTTGGCGGGCGACCCATGGCGATCCTCCCCGGCAGACGTCTAGGGCCTTACGAAATCAACTCCGCTATCGGTGCGGGCGGAATGGGCGAAGTGTACCGCGCGCGCGATACGCGGCTTGACCGCACGGTCGCCATCAAGGTGCTGCCAACGCATCTTGCCGACCGTTCCGAGCTGCGCGAGCGCTTCGAGCGTGAAGCTCGCACCGTCGCCAGTCTGAATCATCCGCACATCTGCACACTCCACGACATCGGCCAACAAGACGGCGTTGATTATCTGGTGATGGAATATCTCGAAGGCGAGACCCTCGCGCAGCGGCTGCTCAAAGGTCCTCTGCCGCTGGAGCAAGTGTTGCAATACGCCATCGAAATTGCGGATGCGCTGGACAAGGCGCACCGCAAAGGCGTGACGCACCGTGACCTCAAGCCCGGAAACATCATGCTGACCAAGACGGGGACGAAGCTGCTGGACTTCGGCTTGGCGAAGTTGAAGCAAGAGGTTGCTCCGGCCAACGTACAGCTTTCCGAGCTTCCCACGGCGAACGACCCGTTGACGGCGAAGGGGACAATCGTGGGCACATTGCAATACATGGCCCCGGAGCAATTGGAAGGCAAGGAAGTGGATGCGCGCACAGACATCTTTGCGTTTGGGGCGGTAGTCTACGAGATGGCCACGGGCAAGAGGGCCTTCGAGGGCAAGAGCCAGGCCAGCTTGATTGCGGCGATTCTGGAACGAGAGCCTCCGGCGATGTCTTCGCTTCAGCCAATGACACCGCCCGCTCTCGACCGCGTGGTGAAGAAATGTCTGGCGAAGGACCCGGATGATAGATGGCATGCCGCAAAGGACCTCTATGACGAATTGAAGTGGATCGCAGAACGCGGCTCGCAGGTCACGTTGGCCCCGACTGCTGCGGTGAAAGGCATCCGCACCCTCGGGCGACGGGCGCTGATCTTCGGTTTGGGCACTTTGCTGTTAGGGGCAGCGATCAGTGGTATGGCAATTTGGAATCTGAAGCCCTCGGCTGCGCCACAGCCGGTCTCGCGCCTCACAATAACGCTACCGCCGGGCCAACAATTGGCAGGTCTGGAATTTGGTCCTGCCGTGGCTCTCTCTCCCGACGGCACTCATCTCGCTTACGTCGCCCGACAGGGCAGCACCCAGGAGCTTTATCTGCGGGCGATTGATAACCTGGAGGCCAAACCCATTCCCAGCACCGAAGGCGCTGTCAACCCCTTCTTCTCACCCGACGGGCAATGGCTGGGGTTTTTCGCGGGCGGGAAGCTGAAGAAGGTCTCTGTGAGCGGGGGAGTATCGCTGACCCTCGGCAATGCTGCGTATACTTTCGGGGCAAGTTGGGGCAGCCAGGGGATGATCGCCTTCGCACCCACAACATCCGGAGCTCTCCAGCAAGTGCCGAACGCGGGAGGCACCCCGCAGGCGCTGACTCGAGTCGAGAAAGGGGAGAACAGCCAGCGCTGGCCGGAGTTCATGCCCGGCGGCAAGGCTGTGCTCTTTGCTGCCTCCCCGACTCTAGCTAGTTGGTCAAACGCGCAGGTCGCGGTCCAGTCGGTCGCATCGGGCGAACGGCGGAATCTGTTCCAAGGGGCGACGCAACCCCGGTATGCGCCCTCCGGGCACCTGGTCTATGCGCAAGGGGGGAGCCTGATGGCTGTGCCGTTCGATCCCCAACGGCTAGCGGCTACTGGTGCGGCGGTCCCCGTGGTGGAGGGCGTCCTGCAATCCCCCGTCACCGGAGCGGCCCAGTACAG
>JBGPXQ010000203.1:0-4981 GCA_041492805.1 Terriglobia bacterium
ATGGAGAAACGACCACACAAATTGCCGACTGACGTTTTCGAGGCCGAATTCAAAATGCGCGTGCTGGTAGACCGTATGGTGGCCCGCATAGAACGTGGCCGCACCGATTTGCACCCGCTGCTTGTCAGTGATTTCTTCCGGACCGATGATCCGCGGCGCGTAACACGTGCGCGCTGCCGCGATCGCCGAATCGTAAGGATGCGTGAAGTGATTCCGCAGCGTGACGCACGGAGCAGCGGCTTCGAAACGCACGCTGTCCGGCTGCGGAGAAGTCATCGGGTGAGATGCCATATCTCGCGCGGCATTTTACACCGCCGCGCGAGAACTGAGTAGGAGTTCAGAACGCCGGGAGATCCTCTACTTCTTCTTCCTTGCGTCTTTGATAGCTTGCTGCGCCTCGGCGGCCTTCTCGTACTTCTTCGTGAACCGCTCGACGCGTCCCGCGGTATCCAGCAGCTTTTGCTTGCCGGTGAAGAAGGGGTGGCAATTCGAACAAATTTCGACGCGTAGAAGATTGCCCTTGATCGTTGAGCGCGTCGGGAACGTATGCCCGCAGGCGCAATGCACAGTTACAGGATGGTAGTCCGGATGAATGTTGGGTTTCACAGAGGTCTCCTGCCGTCTGGCCGGTCTGCACGGCCCCGGCAAGGTGCCGGGACTACAGCCGCGTCGCTTGGTCAGCGGACAATTTGCAATCATACGCGATTCCGGGCATTCTTACCAGAGCGCCGCAACGCTTCATGAAATTTATCCTCAGAGCAGCCGATCGGCGCTTTCCAACGCCACGATGCGGGAGAGGGAGGGTATGTTGGTCAATATAGATATGTTTTCCATCCGTCGCCGGGTCCGGGTATTTGCGGTTCTGTTTCTGGCCATGCTAGGGCTTGCCGGATGGGCTCGTGCGCAGGAATCTGGGGCACGCGAAAGGATTTACGTCGTGACGCATGTGGACGTCACACCGGATAACGCCGCGGCTGGCACAAAGTTGCTGCAACAGTATGCGGCCGAGACCCGCAAGGAAAAAGGAGTCGTGCGCGTGGAAGCCTTTGTGCAGGTCTCGCGGATCAACCACTTCACCCTGGTCGAGGTCTGGCAGACCCGGCAGGCATTGGACGTGCATGAAGGCGCCGCCCACACCAAACAGTTCCGCGAGCAAATCCAGCCGATGCTGGGTAGCCCATACGACGAGCGGCTGCACCAACTTGTCGAATAGCACCGGATTGTTCTTGTGTGCGATTGGGAGACGGGTGCGGACTCCACTTGGAGCCCGCCCGAATAAACGATAGCGTTCCTCGGATGCGCGTCGAGGTTATTGACGATTCTGAAGGCTGTGCGCCGGCGATGGCATTCCCGCCCGGCCAGAATTACGTGGACCTTCGCGAAAATCCGCATGCGGTAGAACAAATCGCGCCAGCGAGGCAGCACTTGCCGCTTCGCAGTTTCCTCACTGCCATGAACAGTACAGATTCCTTGTTCACCAGCGCATCTGCCGGCACGCAAACCGATTCACCCGCGGCCGTTTCCGCCGGGAACGCCTGCGAGTTCGCCTCGCAAACAAGCCTTGTCTTTGCAGAAGCCTCCCTCAATTTCGAGCGAGATCGCTACGTGGACCTCACGGCAAGCGTGAAGGTGTTATTGGAGCAAGACACCGGAGACGCGATTCGAGCCGTCTTGCGGATTTCACCCTGTGATTTCCCGGCCCAGAACCGTCGCGGCTACTGTCTGAATATTCGCCTGGTTGCCCACGGAGCATCGGCCCAGCAAGCGGAAATGCGGTGGGGACTGGGATTGGCGCGCATGCAACAGGCGCTGCTGTTCAGGACTCGCGCGCTGCGGCAGCAATTCGGCGAGTGAAACTCGGTGTGAGGCTGCGCCGCCTCTACCGTCAAGTGACAAACGAACAACCAATGCGCGAGGAACCCGTGCTTCCCTGTCCCCGATAGACACGGTGCAAGTTGACACGAACGGGCGGCAGGATCGGCACGTGGAGTACTGCGTGGAATTCTCCTTCGATCTCTTCCGGACGTGGCGTTTCGAGAGCCACTCCACCGTAGCCCAAGTCCAGCACGCGAGCAGTGCGCTCGACTCCCTCACCAATAAGGGCGTAGGCGCGTGTGCCTGCCAGGGAAACACGCTCCCATCGCCGGCGCTCCAAAGCCGGCTTCTTCGCATCAGGAATCTGTGATGGTTCGGTGGCCGATCCGATAGGGGGAGGAACTTCCTTCTCCGCCGTCGTTGCAGGGCGCGTTCTTGCCGAAACTGCCGGCGCGGGGCTCGGAGACCGCGTCGTGTTTTTCAACTGGTAGAGCCGCTCGTCGGCGACGCGAATCAGGATCTCCTGCTCCTCACCATCGTCCGGATAGACGGCCAAGCCGTAATCAAGCGCGAGAGGAACATCCATATGCAGGGGTTCAATCGTCGCCCCATAGGCCGCACGCAAGCGACGGCTCAGGGCAGCGGCCTGTTCCGTGTCAGTTTGAGGCAGCAAGAGTGCGAATTCATCGCCACCAATCCGGAACGCGTAGTCTGAAGTACGCAAGGACTTTCGCAGCGTTGTCGCCGCCATTTGAAGCAGGATGTCTCCTTGCGGGTGTCCAAAGCGGTCGTTCACTTCCTTGAAGCGATGCAGGTCGAAGACGACCAGCGCAAGCCTGTGCGAATATCGAATGGATCGGTTGAGTTCCTTCCCGAAGTAATCGTCAAAAAAGCGCCGGTTATACAGGCTGGTCAACGAATCGGTCGTCGCGTTGATCTGGAGTTTTCGAAGCTCTTCATACTCCATCAGGATCGGCAGCCGTAGAAGATTTGCAGAGGCCAGCACATCCACCAATGCCGCCTGCAACGCTACCCTTTTGCCGGTGTTTTCAGAGAGTTCGCGTTTCCGCGCCAGAGCCTGCGCCCAAATGTCGAGGCTCTGCGCTTCATTGAGATCCACATGTGCAATGGACTTAAAAAACCGCTCGAGGAATTGCCCGCGGGCTGGCGGCTCCATTGTTTCGAGGGTGTCGGTCAGCAACTCGAGAAAGGCATCCTCGGTCGACAGACGGGACGGGTTGGGTTCACCGGGTTGCGGCATCAAGAGTCCCGTCGAAACTTCAAATTGCCCCAACGGGGGATAGGCATTGCGATATTGTGCAAGAATGCTTGTGCACGAAGGGTGCCATCGATCCCATGGAGCCAGAGCATCTTCCCGAATACATTCTAACGTATTGATATTAAATAACTAGCAACCACCCGGGCTCAACTCAGAAAATAATCGAGAGGAGGAATAAGCAGGGCAATGCAAACTATTGCACACCCTTTCCGGCCATTGTATGACCACACCTTCCTCGGCAGACCTTGCGGGATTTCAGTCAAGTGCCTTGATAAACTCCACGCCTAGCAGATGTATGCCGCCCGTCATTCGGTGGCGGCGAACTCGAGCTGGGATCGGCGGAGTTTCTGATGGAAGCATTGAAGATGGCGACGGCGGCGCTGGAATCGTCAAGTTCAAAAGTTGATCGGCGCGCAACAGCCGTGGACTCGCCAAGAATGCTCCCGTAGCACTGATATCGAGGGTCTTCGTGAGATCGAGAAATTCAGCTCCTGCAGCATCTACGCCTCGAACGAACACCGGAATCTGCACGTGAATTCGTGGAGAACGCCGGCGCTCAGCGGGGGTTAAGCGCATACCTTCTGTCTCTCTTTCTGCAGTTCTCTTAAGAGATGATTTGGGAAAACAATTTCCCAGTCTCCTGGGCTGGTACCTTTGGTCTAGTACTTCAAAAGAGGTAGCAAATCCATTGCCATCACTTGGTGAAAGACGGCCCGTCCACATCCTGCTGTAAATATGGAGCTTATGCGCTGAACCCTGTGGTGGAATTTCTTTTCCACAGGGCCTGGTTCCAAGACGGGCTATCAGTTTTCTTTAAATGTGCAAAATAGAACCCATTTACCATTGACACTGCCACCGACTTTTGACAGTATCCCCGCTGGTCCCCTGCTCATTAATCGAAGTGAATTCAATGGGATTCCTCGCCCCGTCGAGAGCGCACAGGTGTCCAGGGAGAGCAAGTTGAGACGTGGTTCCATAGTTGAATCGCCGGTGACCGAAACGCTCCCCTTGAGCGTGCTAGCGAACACACTTGATTTGCTTGAGCAGCCAATTTTGATTTCCGACCGAACCGGACGGATTTTGCTGGCCAATCTGCGCGGGAAGCGGCGGTTGGAGTTTCACGGCATCACATTTGATGCCAACCTAAACTTGTTTTCCGACCTGCTTCGTCTGGACCAGAAAGTAATCGTGGATCAAATCGAAGGCGGCGAGCACCAGGTAGATTTGGAGTTCGATGGCTGTTCGGGAAGGGTTCCCGCGCGAATCCAGTGGCTCCCCGAGGCGGATTGGCTCGTCGTTCGGATTGAAGTCCCAGACGAAGGCCAGGCTGCGGATCCGGCGGCAGCGCCGCAGCATACCGTGCAGGAGCTGCTGCAAGAGCGAGAGATCACGTATCGCAACCTGCTCGCTGCCTATCTGCGTTTGCAGGAAGTAAACCGTCAGAAAACTGTTTTCCTGGCGTCGGCGGCTCATGAATTGAAGACCCCGCTTGCGGTCATCAAAGGCTACTATGACCTCTTGCTTTCCGGATCACTCGGCAAGCTGACAGACAAACAACGCGACATTCTGCAGGAGTCGAAAGATAGCAGCGAGCGACTGGTTCGACTGGTTTCCATGTTCCTGAACTATTCCGCACTGGAAAGCGGCAAGCTCGTCATGCACTTGCGGGAGAACGATCTGCGGGATTGCCTGAGTGAACTGGCAACACGGTGGCGTGAAGCCTTCGTGCGGAAGCACGTGAGGCTTGACACGACGCTGGATAGCGACCTGCCGATTTTCAAGTTCGACTACCAGAAAGTTCAGCAGACGGTGGCCAACCTGCTGGATAACGCTCTCAAGCATACGCCGGCGGGGGGCCTAGTGTCGCTGCGGGCGGAACTTCACTTC
>JBGPXQ010000232.1:0-4341 GCA_041492805.1 Terriglobia bacterium
AGACCGGGAAGATCACTCTTCCAGGCCGCAGCTTGCTTGAAGTATTCCGCGGCCTCCTTGAAATTGGAAGCCTTGGCGCGCATGACGCCCAGGTCGTTATAAGAGCTGGCGAGAATTTCGGCGACGAATGTGCGGTAGTCACGCGCCTCGGGAGCTTCCGGAGGTTGCTGGGCCATGGCAGCCGAAGGCAGCCCCTCCTTTACCAGGGCCTGGGCACCTTGCTTCCCTTCAGGGGCGGCTGCTTCAAGCATCCCTTCGACGCGATCGGAAGTATGGCTTTCGCCATCCGCGGAAGGAGTTTGCTTATCGCCAAAAATATTTTCCTGATCGTACTTGAACTTAGCCTCGCGATATTCGCGCGAGTGTTGGAGGGCTTTTTTCGCTTCCTCGACACGGCCCAGGCGGAGCAAGTCTTGTCCGAGTAAGTAGTAGGCGCGGCTGATTTCGCGCATGACATTCTGCTCCGGTTGCACCAGACGAAAGTATTTCTCGAGAGCTTCGACTGCTTCTTTTAGCCGGTTCGTTTCGGTATACGTTTCGCCAAGATAAAGGTAAGAAGGAGCCTCGTCCGGACGGAGCTGAGCAGCCTTCTGGAGCGCGATTTCCGCCGCCGGGAAGTCGCGCAGAGCGACGGAGGCGATGCCAAGAAGCGTTTGAAAGTAATACTGATCGGGATTAATCTTCAGCTCTCTTTCGAACTCTTCGCGCGCCTGCGGATAAGCTTGTTCGCCCAGGTGCTCCAAATAGGCATATCCGAGCAGGCCGTGCGCGCGGGGATACTTCGGATTCAGCTTGATGGCGGTCTTGAATTCTTTGATGGCCGGCTCCGGGAAGTTCGCCATGAGGTACGCGCGGCCGAAGATGACGTGGAGCGCGGACGACTCTTCGACGGTAGACCGTAATTTGTCGAACAGATCAGCAGCCTCGGGCAACTTGTTGACCTTCAGATAAGCCACGCCGAGGTAGTAGGCAGTCTCAAAATCGTAGTGCAGAGTCAGCGACGTCCTTAGTTCCTGAATGGCACGCGGAAAATCACTTTGAAGCAAAAAGATACGGCCCATTAAGTTGTGGGCCTGCGGATCGTTTGGCCGGCTCGCTAGCGCGGCGTTGATCACCTCCGAGGCCTTCTTCTGGTCTCCCCGTTGGAACCAGGCAACGGCAAGACCTAACTGGAGTTGGAAGTCATCCGGCTGCAATTTTTGCGCATCGTTTAGATACACGATGGCCTGATCGTACTGTTCTTCGGAGAGGGCAAGATTGGCAAGCTGACGCAAACCGAGAGCGATAGTTTCGTCATACTGACTTTCCGCATGAGAAAGATTGTTTTCCGCCAATGAAGCTTTGGCGGCATCGAACTGCCGCTTAAGGAGCTCTCCGGGACTCTCGGATGCCCAGGATGGCTGGCCGAACCACAATGTAAAAGCAATAACGAAAGCAATCCCTAAGCATTTCGCGGCGCGAGCGTGAGCATCAAGAGATTCCCGTGCGGCAAGTCTCGCCATGGGACCTGAATCTCCGAGTCGTTCGTTTGCAGGCATCGCTAAGAACACCGCAATGCGATCAACGAGTGCCACTCGACGCACCCATCACTGGAGGTGGGAGCAGCTTCGTTTCCCGAATGCCTCCCCCTTCCACGATCGTATAGATAGCATCGGAGGGGAGATTCTCCAGTTTCTCCACCATCCCGCTGGGCCAGCGGATCTCCACCGAATCGAGCTTCGTGGCAGCGCCCAGGCCAAAATGCTGACGCAAATCGTTTTGCGAAAGGTAACTTCCGCCGCCGCGGACTTCGCTGAACTGCTTGACGCCGGCCGCGTGGATAGTCACGCGCGCGCCGATTGCGGCGCGATTGCTCTTGGTCCCCACTAGCTTGAATCGAACACGATGGTAACCGTCGGCATTCTTGTTTTTCAGCAGTGAAGGAGTCTCACCCACGTTCAGGAGGAATACATCCACATTGCCGGTGTTGAAAATATCCCCAAACGCCGCGCCACGCCGGCACTTCTGCGGCAGGCTCGCCAAGCCCGCTTCCTTTGACACCTCGTCAAATGTGCCGTCGCGATTGTTGCGGTGCAGCAAGAGCGGCTCGCGATAACGCGCGCCCGTTTCCACCGTGTCCACCTGAGGGAAAACGTGGCCGTTGGCGACGAAGAGATCGAGCCAGGTGTCGTTGTCCATGTCGAAGAAACCCGTGCCCCAGCCGACCAATCCATAATTCTGATGGCCGAGCCCAGAAGTCCAGCTCACGTCCTCGAATCCTTTGGGACCCAAGTTGCGATAAAGCGAATTCGGTTGTTCGGCAAAATGCGTGACAAAAAATCCCAGACGGCCGCTATGGTCGAAGTCGCCGAAGTCCACTCCCATGTTGCCGAGCTCCATGCCTTCCCCGCTGAGCGCGAGGCCGGTGAGCATGCCATCCTCGGTAAACGTGCCGTCGTGATTGTTGTGGTAAAGATAGTTGGGGACAGAGTCGTTGGCTACCAAGAGGTCGGGCCAACCGTCATCGTCATAGTCCGCCCAGATGACTCCGAGACCGTAATAACCGATTTCATCGTGCACGCCGGCCTTTGCGGAGACCTCCTCGAAAGTGCCGTCGCCACGATTGTGATAGAGAAAATCGCTTTCTCCCACAAGGCCCCAAGGGCCGCACTGCACCAGCACGCCTTTGTAACGGCAGTACTTGTTGCTGCCGAATTCCGGAAGGTTTTTCATGTCCACGTGTGTGTAACGGGCGACGAAAAGGTCGACATTGCCGTCGCGGTCGTAATCGCCCCAGGCCGCGCCGGTCATGAAGCCGCTGCCGTGGACGCCGGCCTTGTCGGTGACGTCTTCAAATTTGCAGTTGCCCAGATTGCGGTAGAGGGCGTTGCCACCGTAGCCGCTGACGAAGAGGTCGAGTTTGCCGTCGTTGTCGTAGTCAGCGACGGCCACGCCCATTCCCCAGCCCGAGCGGGTCAGGCCAGCTTCCTTGGTGATGTCCTTGAAAGTGCCGTCGGGCTCCTGATGGTAGAGGGTGACGATAGGGTCGCCGCCAGTGCGGTAGCGGTCCACCGTTGAGCCATTCACAATCACGAGGTCGGGACGCCCGGCATCATCACAATCAAAGATGCCGACACCGCCACTCATGGATTCCAGGATGTACCGCTTTTCGCCGGTGGAAATATGCACTACTTTGAGGCCAACTTCCGCGGCGATGTCTTTGAAGACGGGAACGGGCGGAAAACTGCTGCGGTCCTTCTTCTGCGGCGATCCCTTTACCGGCGGTACCGGCACCGGGACGCGCTGCGGCCCTTGGAACGGAGCGGGCAAGACCATCGGAATCAATGGGCCGAGAATCACTCCAAGGAGCAGGAAAGCCGTACCTCGAGGCAGATAACCAGTCATAGCCCTCATTATACCGAAAAGGATTTCATTGCTCTTGCGGTTCAGCCGAAAAACACGATGAGCGGACAAAGAAACGTCCCGCCGCGGTTTGAATCGGCCGTGGCGGGACGTTTCTGAGAGTCGGATTGTTCTTACGGTCAGAAGCTGATCTTCAAACCGTACTGAACCTGGCGCCAGCCGTTCTCGCGAGAGGCTGTTGCCAGCCCGAAGCTCTGGTTCGGGGTTAAGGTGGTGTTGACGATGCTGGACGCGCACCACTGCTGAGGTGCCGTACCCGCTCCGCTGGCCAGGTGGTTCGCGCCGCAGCCGGTTAACCCATTGTAGATCGATCCGCCAGGACCAGGGTTAATGATCGTGTGATCCTTATTGAGGTCTGCGCCTGCCGGCTCGAAGATCGGATTACCAGCCGAGTCCACGAACTGGGCAGTAGCCGGATCTCCAAGTCCCAGCGAGTTCGCATTAAACTGGTTTGGCACGTTGAAATTAAGAGCAAGGTTAATGTTGCTTGCCTTGTACTGTGGATGGTTGAACAGGTTGAAGAAATCCAATTGGAACTGCATCTTCACCCGCTCCGTGAGCTTGAAGTTCTTCCGGAACGAGAAGTCGATATTGTTATTCCCCGGACCGGCACAGATGCCGTAGCCGGAGCTTCCGAGTTTTCCGATCTGCAAGCCATTCATGGTGTAGGCATTGGGGTTAAGCCACTGCCTGCCATCGCCCGAACTAGCGCGGCACGGTTGCCCGGCGATGCGCATGGGAGTCTGTGCGCCACCTGAACCCAGGCCCGCAAAATCGGTGCCGACGACTGGAGTCACGTTTGGCCCTGACGCGATGCTGATGATGGAGCTGAGCTCCCACGAACCGAAGGCATTGCGGACCATACCGTTCTGGTCCTGCAGAGTCGGCAGATTGTAAATAAAGTTGGCGGAGAAAATGTGCGCCCGGTTGAGTACGTCC
>JBGPXQ010000126.1:0-7186 GCA_041492805.1 Terriglobia bacterium
CGGCGTGTCTAGCGCGGCCAGCAGGTGAAGTAAGGTACTTTTCCCTGCTCCAGAAGCACCAACCACCGCGATCAGTTCCCCCGCCTCGACACGCACGTTCACGCCGGACAAAACAGTGATTTCGGACGAGCCGGCAGCGTAGGTCTTGCGAAGGTCGCGCGCCTCGATCAACACGCCCGCGCGCACATTGACGCCTTCATGTGTGTGGGTCGTCGCTGCTGTGGCTTGTGCCGGCATATTTTTCACTGCATTGCTCAATTTCGAACTGTCGCACTTCAGTTCAACCGCGCCCTAAGACCGCAATTCCATCACCCTAATTTAGATGCCGTTTTCTCCGAGGCGTTTGTGTTGATGTGTGCCCGCCAGAGATTGGGGTCCTCGGGACAATCCATTTCACATAATTGCCCAGTGAGTATCTGTGTAAAAATCGGCCCATTCTCGCTCTTGTCGCCGTGGTTCCCAAGTCGTTGAAAGAGCAGCCATTGTAGCATGAGCCGGATGCCCCCCTGCGCCCTCTAAACGCAGTTTTCACGCCGCCAACGCTTACCCCAGTATTGAGAGCAACCTGTACGCCATAATCGCACACAAGCGCACAGGAAAATACTTGCCTGTGCATTTCGATACACAGCGTTCCGTGATTTAAAAATGGGGGAATTAGAATTATTCGTAGCGAGGAATGTCGGCAATTGGGTGAGTCCACTCTACGGGCGCGACATGTTCAGGCGGCCATCCACATGGCGTCAAGCGCGTTGGTTTGGAGCGGAGCGAACGGCGCGGAATGGACTTTCGCGTCGAGTGGGAGCGCGCGGTAAGTGGTAGGATGGGCCACGAGCCTGTACCAGCGGGGGATGGAACAGCGGCTAACCCGTGAAGAACCAAACTCGCGCCCGAATCCCGGCAAGAACGGCTCTACTGGTTGTACTGGCATGGCCCGGCACTTCCTGCGCCCAAGAATCGCCAGCTCCGATACCGTCCATCCAACCTGTGCCTTCGCAGCAGAAAGCTATTAGCAGTATGGCGACACCGTGCGTGGAGCCGCCGCCAATAGTAAGCCTGCGGGACTACAACGGGCCGTTGAAGAAGACCCTTGGATTGTTTACCCGGGAGTTGGAACGCAAGTCAGTGCACCCACCACACTACAAGCCCGGCGTGGCGGTGTGCTCCCTGGAGCTAAAGGACAAATTCTTTCTGTTCGTCCGCGATTCAATTGATCCAGTGACAATTCTCGCTTCTGGTTTCAACGCGGGACTCAAGCAGGCGGAAAATCGAGACCCCACCTTCGGGCAGGGCGCCGCTGGATACGGCAAGCGGTTTGGCGCCAGCTTTGCCGATCAGGCCTCGTTCAGGTTTTTCAAAGACTTTGCGTATCCCTCGATATTTCTTGAGGACCCACGATACTACCGTCTGATTCACGGCAGCGGCGGGAAGCGTTTCCTCCATGCGATCGAGCACGCGTTCGTGGCTCAACGCGACAATGGCCATCGCATGTTCAATTTTTCGGAATGGCTCGGGACAGCGAGTGCCATCAGCTTGAGCAATATCTATCACCCAGGTAACGAACGCGGCTTTGCACCATCCGCGCGAGGCGTAGGTTACCGCGTTCTTAGCGACATGGGTTTCGATATCCTGCGCGAATTCTGGCCGGAGATTTCCCGCAAATTCAAGCTGCCCTTCCGTGCCGAACCCGTGCCGCAGGGTGCGGGCTCTACTTGGAGCCCGGCAGAATCGGGTGCGGGCTCTACTTGGAGCCCGCCAGAAAAAGGCCCCGATTCGAATCCTGCCATCCGGTAATCTCCTACAACGAAGGGCAGGCACTCTGAATTCACCCCTGCAGGAAGGGCGTTCCACGCGCCTGTTCGATTGAACACACGCGCATAGGTTATATTTATCTCCAGTCACTAATTCATTTATATTTACTTTTTTAGATACCGTTACATCAAATCCGGGGCAAACAGATGAATTGGGTTCCCTTAATTGTCGTTTGCGGCTTGACTCTCACCCTAGGCGCCATACTCTTTCAATATAATAGGCGGCGCAAAAAGGACGATTTATCACAGATCTATATTGACCTTAGACCGGCAGTGCGCATCGCCAGCTTTAAGGGATGGGCGTCATTGGAACTCCGTCTCGTGAACCGCTCCAGCGTAACGGTCTGGCTCGAGGAAGCCAAGCTCGTCATTACGGACCTTGAAGCGAATTTTCAGACGGCCTTGGCAACCGGTCAAACGACACACAGAATCATGCAGACGGTCCTGCCTCATGAACCCCTGTCTATGAGCCTCGCCGGGAGTCTCTACGAGGCCGCAGGAAGACCTCAGGGGCCGTATTCATTCCTTCTCGTAGGAACTGTCCACTATCGAATTGGCGAGGATTGGGCTGTCGCGAATATCCGGCCACACAGGATTGAGATGGCAGCGCTCAGCGTACTTCGCTTGCGGCGCATACGACAGAAGAGTACGACAGCGGAAGCCCACGGCAATCATGAAATAGCGAGCGGCTCCCAAACACAAGGAAGCCCTTCCAAAGAAACAGCGATGGTAAAGTCCGCGGGACAATAACCGCCTGTTTTCCCTGCCGCTTCACGCCATTCAGGCGCGCGTTGTAGCTTAGTCGTACAACCTCCGCCACCTGTCCGAGGTTCGCTGACAGGACCACTACTCATAGCGAAGAATATCGACGGGAAGGATGCGGGAGGCGGCGCGCGCGGGAATCAACGTCGCGGCGACGCTGATGGCAAGTGCCGCAGCGGAGATCCATACGGCGTCGAGCGCGTTCGCCTGGAACGGAACGAACGGGACGGAATAGACTTGCGGGTCGAGCGGGATCAGGCGATAAGTGCCTGCGGCCCAGGATATCGAATAACCGGCCACGAGTCCCGTGATGGTGCCGACCACTCCCACCGTGAGTCCTTGCAACACGAAGATGTTTCGAACCTGATTGCGATAGGTGCCAAGCGACATCAGCACGGCGATGTCGCGGGCGCGATCAGTTACCGTCATGGCCAGGACGACCAGAATATTCAGGCCGGCGACGAAAGTAATCAGGCCGATGAACAACGCAGTGACGAGCTTTTCCAGACGCAGCGCGCGGAACAGCGCCCGATTTTCGTCCTGCCACGTTGTCGTCGCGAGACCTGGGCCGGCGGCAGCGCTGATTGCGCGGGCGGCATCAGCGGCGCGGTCCACATCCTGTATGCGGAACTCGAGGACGCTCGCCACGTCGCCGACGCCGGCCAGATTTTGCGTCGCGGGCAACGTGGCGAAGGCCCAGTTGGCGTCGTAATCATAGAAGCCGGAATCGAATACGCCGGTCACGCGGAATCGCCGCGAGCGCGGCACCATTCCGTAGGGCGTGAGGCGTCCCTCGGGGCTGGTCAGCGTGACGTAATCGGCTGTGTGGAGGTTGAGCTCTTCCGCCATCAAGCGCCCCACAACAATCGAATCGAACCCGTCGGCATCCGTTGTAAACTCGGCTGTGCCTGAAACAATGCGGCGCAGGGCATCATCGGTGCGGCGCTCAAGTTCCGGGTCGATCCCCTTGATCATGACGCCGCGCGCGTGGCCGCTCCCGGAAAGCAGCACGGTCAGGTAAATTGCCGGAGACACGCTGCGCACATCGTCAATTTGGCTAAGCCGTTCGGCGAGCCCGCGGTAATCCGCGATGCCTTCGGCGCCGGGGCGCGTGAGATTGACGTGCGCGGATACACCGAGCAGGCGGTCCTGGATCGTCCGGCGAAAGCCGGTGTTCATGGCCAGCGCGATTACCAGCGTCGCCACGCCGGCGGCGATTCCGATGACCGCAAAAAGCGTCACCAGTCGCAGCACAGCGGGCTTATAGGGGGAGCGTAAGTACCGGCGCGCGACCAGCCAGGCAAACCTCATTTTTGGCCGCCCGAACCGCGCTCGGGGGGATGTCCGGTGGAATTCGGCGCACCAGAAGCAGCCGCTTCACCGGAAGCCTCAGGCCGGAGCAGCGGGAACAGGATGACTTCACGGATCGAGTGGGAGTCCGTGAACAGCATCGTGAGACGGTCGATGCCAATGCCTTCGCCGGCAGTGGGCGGCATGCCGTGCGCCAGCGCGCGGACATAGTCCATGTCCACCTCGCGCGGCACTTCCTCGCCGCCCTTTTCGACTTGTTGCCGGAAGCGGCGCTCCTGCTCGGCAGGATCGTTCAACTCGGAGAAGGCGTTGCCCAGCTCCATGCCCGCGACAAAAATCTCGAACCGCTCGACGAGCGACGGGTCGTCTTTGCGGCATTTTGATAGCGGCGAAATGTCGGTCGGGAAATCGTACAAAATGGTGGGCTGAATCAATTGGGATTCGGCCACAGTTTCGAACAGCAGGCCGGTGAGTTCACCGCCGGTCTGGCCGGCCAAATTGAGCGGCTCACAGTTATGAGCCTGCGCCCAAACATTGTACCGTTCCGCAATCGCGCGTGGTCCCCCTGCCGTGGCCAATTCCGCAACGGTCGGAGCGGGCGCGGCGCCGGACGGCCAATAACGGCATACGGCTTCGCGCATCGAGATGCGCTGAAATTTGGCGAAGTCGACTTCGTATTCGCCGTACTTGACGATCGTCGATCCCGTCACTTCCCTGGCGAGATGCGCGAAGAGTTCCTCGTTCAGAGCCATCAGGTCGTGATAATCGCTATAGGCCTGGTAAAACTCCAGCATCGTGAACTCGGGGTTGTGCTCGGTCGAAATGCCCTCGTTGCGGAAATTGCGGTTGATCTCATACACGCGATCGAGGCCGCCGACGATCAAGCGCTTCAGGTAAAGCTCCGGCGCGATGCGAAGGTAAAGGTCCACGTCGAGCGTGTTGTGGTGTGTGACGAAAGGCCGCGCGGCCGCTCCACCCGCGATGGGCTGCATCATCGGCGTTTCGACTTCGATGTAACTCCGGGCATCGAAAAACCGCCGCAGCTCCGTGATGATATGCGCGCGCCGCAGAAAGATTCCCCGCGCACGGTCATTCGCAATTAAATCCAGATAGCGCTGCCGGTACCGTACTTCGACGTCGGACAGGCCGTGCCATTTTTCCGGCAGCGGCAACAGCGCCTTGCTCAGCAGGCTCAGTTCGCTGACCCACACGGTGAGTTCGCCGGTCTTTGTTCGAAACAGATGCCCCGCGACGCCGACGATATCTCCCAGATCGAGGCGTTGGAACAGTTCGAACGCCCGGGGGCCTACGATGTCAAGCTTCACGTAGATTTGCAGACGCTGGCCCGATCCGGAGATGTGAGCGAAGCCAGCCTTGCCGTGCAGGCGTAGCGTGAGGATGCGCCCGGCCACGCGCACAGGCGGCTTGGCGGCTTCGAGCGCCGCCGCGTCGGCCGACGCATATTTTTCAACGAGTTCCGCCGGGGTCGCCGTCCAATCGAATCTGTGCGGGTATGCGTCATGGCCGCGAGCTTCGATCTCGGCAAGCTTCTTCTGGCGTTGGAGGTACTGGTCGTGCGGTTCAAAAGGCGACAGGGGACTCTCTCCTCGAAAGTCAAACGCCAAATTTAGAACGAAAGTATAGCGGCTGGCCTAATTGCTGGCAAGGACGCGTCAAGCCATTCAAGAATGCAATCGTAGCTGGCGCTGTCGCGCCGTTTGAAACATAACCGAAGCAGGAGGCGTGTCGCAGCGCGCGCAACAGGACGTAAGCCGGGGAGGAGAAGTAGAGACGAAGCCGGTTCGCCAGCATCGCTTACACTGGGGCTGGCTAAGCTGAGATTTCCGTTTTGCCCCCCGCATGTTGGGATTCTACTTTCGAGCTCTCCCGAATTTCAATCGTTTGCCCGGCCGCGTGCGCCATCCTTTCCAATAATTTTTTGAATTGACATGCGCAATGCCTCCAGTACACTCGCACAACAACAGAGTGCTCTGAGGGAAAGACAGCCATTCGGATCCGCATCCTTATCTCTATCTCTCACGTGCTGATCTGTCCTTCTCCTCTCACTCTCAGCCAAAGGAGATCAGACGCCATGAAAAAAAGCATAGTTCTATTGTTGACCATGAGTTTATTCCTTGCAGCAACCTCAATCGCGCTGGCGCAGGAGCAAAGGATGTCGGGCCCGCCGAAGGTGATCCAGATCTTCGTCGAACAGGTGAAGCCCGGGAAGGGTACTGCCCATGAGAAAAATGAAGCCGGATGGCCCCGCGCTTTCGCCAGCGCGAAGTCGCCAACATATTATATCGCGATGACGTCACAAACCGGCCCCAGTGAAGCGTGGTTCATCGCAGGGTTCGATTCACTGGCGGCCTGGGAAAAGGACAACAAGAGCAACGAAAAAAATATTGCGCTCACTGCCACGCTCGATCAGCTGGCTGAGAAGGACGGCGAGTTCCTGAATGGTGTCCGCAGCATCGTGGCCAGCTATCGGGACGAGTTGAGCTATCGAACCGCAGGAATCAACATCTGGCAAGACCGGTATTTCTACCTAACGACGGTTCGTGTCCGGCCGGGCCACGGGAATGAATTCATCGAGGCAAACAAGATCTACAAGGACGCTCATGAAAAGGCCAACGTACCCGAGTCCTGGGCTGTATTCCAAGTTGAAGCCGGCATGCCTGCCGGGACCTACTTGACGTTTCAGCCTCTCAAGTCGCTCGCGGAGGTGGACGCGTTTACTCAGACGCACGGGAAAGCTTACCAGGACGCTATCGGCGACGAGGGCCGCAAGAAGCTGCGAGAACTCAATTCCGCAAGCGTTTTGAACCTGGAGAATAGCATTTTCACTTTTAATCCGAAAATGAGCTATGTCTCAAAAGAATTGGCCGGGGCCGATGCGGATTTCTGGGTGCCGAGGCCAGCAGCGAAACCTGCACCCGTGGCAAGCAAGGAAGGCGAAAAGGCGAAAGCAAAACCGTAACGGACACCTGACGTCACGAAACGATTCCTATTTGAAGGAATCTCGATTCCTTCCCCGGGCGGGATGCCTCGCCCGCTCGTTTCATATTCATGTCTCGATAATTTGCACTGTTTCGGCTCACTCGGGATTTTCAAACGCGGGATCCGTGCGGCTTGCGTGATAAAGTGGCGCGCCGTGAAGGATTTGCTTGCCGTCTCCCCGTTCAAGTGCGGAACTTCGCTCTCGCGGGCTTCCCGGTTTTCTTTTTGATGCGATTTCGTTTATTGTTGGGCGTTCCAAATGAGAGGTGAGCCGTGGCCGTCCGCATCTGCCCGCACTGCAAGAC
>JBGPXQ010000135.1:0-7096 GCA_041492805.1 Terriglobia bacterium
CGCTGCGTCTGGCTGACCAAGGCAGTCATCTCGTCTCCGCGAGTGACGTCCGCTCGCAAGGCCAGAACCTGAATGCCAGCACTGCGCAAATCGGAAGTTGCGTGTTCAAGATTCGCCGCATTCCGCGCGCACAGCGACACTCGCGCGCCCATCTGGCCCAGGCGCCGCGCGATTGCCAACCCAATTCCACGACTGGCTCCGGTGACGATTGCTACATGGCCTGCGAGCATGTCTTCACGGATCATTGCATCTCCTTATGGCTTGAAAAATGGTATCCTTTGGCGGGCTTCCTTTTCCCGGAGAGGCTCATCTTATCACCTATAGGTCTGGCATAGATTCCAACCGGCCATGGAATGCTCCGGCGGGTAAGGCAGGAGGGAATGTTGCTTGCGCCATTCGTTAGGATTCCCTATAATCCCGAGAGTTTTGAAGCGACAGTTACCCTTTGAAATCGTTTCTGAAATCACGGTTGCGGAAATTTGTTGAGGAGGCTGGAAGCCGATGATGCGAAAGTGGATTATGACGGGCGCCGGTCTGTTGTGGGTCGCACTAGGGGCGTGGGGAGTTGGCGCGAGAAGCCTGTGGGCTGCACAGGCCGCGCAGCAAGACCAGCAGAAACCCCCATACCAGCTAGCTGAATACAACGCGTATAAGGCTGCGGATGCTGAGCAGAATCCTCAGCAGAAGATCAAAATGCTTGACGAGTTCGTCAAGCAGTACCCCACCTCAGCTTTGTTGCCATACATCTATCGTGCCTACTACCTGACCTACTATGGGCTGAAGAATTTTGCGGGGACCATCGAGTACTGCGACCGCCAGATCGCGCTCGGCGACAAGATTGACACGCAAGGGCGCTTGGAAGCCGCTGTCGCCCGAGCGCAAGCCTACTATGTCGGCTCGAGCGACAAAGCGCTCCAGACACCCGACGTGCAGACCAAGGCGCGGGATGCCGCAGTGCAAGGCTTGAAGACGCTCGCCGATTGGAAGAAGCCCGACCCAATGGCTGCCGACCAATACGAGCAGCAGAAAAAGGGTTTCAATGTCCTTTTCAATTCGATCGCCGCGATGACTTCGATGTCTTTGAAGGACTACCCGGGAGCCGCCGGCTACTACAAGACTGTCTTGTCGATTGATCCGACCGACGCGGTTTCCCACTTCCGTCTGGGCGTCGTCTATTTGCAAATGACTCCGCCACAGGGGACTGACGGTTTCTGGGAGCTGGCAAGGTCCATCGCCCTCAAGAGTCCCAACGAGGCGCAGGTGCGGACTTATCTCAAGAACCAACTCATCCGGTATCAGCAACCCGCATGTGATCCGCTCGTGGATGCTCAGTTGAGCGAGCTCATCACGCTGGCAGGTAGTTCGGCTGACCGGCCCGCCACGTTGATAGTGCCGAGTGCAGCCGACTTGCAGAAGGCACGCGATGACACCGCGAACTTCCTGCCTGCTCTCAAAGCGGGCGGCGACGCAGGCAAAGTCATGTGGCTTGCCAGCTGCGGTCTCGAGTACCCGGACGTTGGTGTCCGTCTAATGGAAGCGCCTGCGATTGATGGGGATAATTTGTCCCTAAAGGTGTTTCGCGGCGCGACTCCGGAAGAAATCGAGGCGGCCACCGAGGCCAACATGGGGGTCAAAGTGGTTGGCCAGCCGGAGGCCAAGCGTCTTGAGAAGGACGCGGTTGTCCGGTTCACTGGCACACTGGTCGCCTACTCGCAAAATCCGTTTATGCTGACCTGGGATAAGGCGAAAATAAACACCGAGGATCTCCCGGAAGAGAAGACTGGGCCGGCCAAGAAGGGGCCTGCCAAGAAAGCTCCGGCAAAGAAAGTCCCCGGCGACTGAACCTTCCACTTCAGATCATCCGTCGTTCGAGAACGAATCAGGCGGCACCGGAAGTTTTTCGGTGCCGCTTTTCTTTTGAGGATTTGGCACGGCTCTTGGTGAATCCAATTCAGGCGCATGGCCCATCAGCTTCCCGTAGGGGTTCCAAGCCTTGGATCCCTGGCTCCTAGGAATGCCGGTGGTGCCGGTTGTCGAGCTTGTAGAGCCCGATCTTGCGGCTGAGGGTGTTCCGGTGGATTCCTAGTAGGCGTGCGGCGCGCGATTGGTTGCCGCGAGACCGGTCCAGCACGCGTTTGATGAACTTCTTTTCGAATTCGTTGATAGCCTCGTCAAATTGAATCCCGCGTTCCACCATTTGCCCGACCAGGGCTTCCAGTTGATCTTTCACGGTCGCACGCTCCGCACAAAATTATATGCAGCCGGAAGTTCCGGCCTGATTCACCTAAGTTCGTGGCCTGTTAACTGCCGATAGGCTTCCCGGTATTTCGCACGTGTCGCCTCAACCACTTCGGGTGGAAGTTCCGGACCGGGCGGCTGCTTGTTCCACCCGATGCGCTCGAGGTAGTCGCGGACATACTGCTTGTCAAACGAAGGCTGCGCGCGGCCGGGCTGGTAGCCGTCCGCTGGCCAGAAACGCGAGGAATCCGGGGTCAGGGCTTCGTCAATCCAGATCAGTTGATCACCGACGAGCCCAAATTCAAATTTCGTGTCTGCCAGGATGATTCCGCGGGGCTCGGCATACGCTGCCGCGCGCCGGTAAATGTCCAGGCTGACGCCGCGAACAAGCTCGGCGAGTTTGCCGCCGATGCGCGAAGAGGCCTCGTCAAACGAAATGTTCTCATCATGTCCCGCCGTGGCCTTAGTCGAGGGCGTGAAGATGGCTTCCGGGAGCCGCTCGGATTCTCGAAGCCCCGCCGGCAGCTGAATTCCGCAGACTCCGCCGTTGGCGACATAGTCTTTCCATCCCGAGCCGGACAGGTAGCCGCGCACGACACACTCGATCGGCAAGGGCTTCGTTTTTCGACAGAGCATGGAGCGGCCGTCTAACTGTGCGCGATATGCCGCAAGTTCCGGGGGAAAATCTGTCGCGGTCAGCACGTGATTGGGAATGACGTCCCGCAACAGGTCGAACCAGAACAGCGAAAGCTGCGTCAGCACGCGCCCTTTATCAGGGATCGGCGTGGGCAGGACCACGTCAAACGCAGACAGCCGGTCCGTTGCCACGATCAGCAGGCGGTCGCCCACCTCGTAGATGTCACGGACCTTTCCCCGATTGAGCAACTGGATTCCAGGGAGACTTGTCTCCCATACGATTGCGTTCATTTGTGGAGAAGCCACAGGCGACTCATTTCTTCTGAGAGGCGGGTATTCTAGCGCATGGTCCGCCGAAGTCAACGGAGAAGAAGAACGAAAAGTGGAAAACTCCTGGAGGGTGAAGGGAGCGCATGTTGTGCGCAAACTCTTGCGCTTGCCATGACTTCTTCGTGCATTCAGGCTTTCGTGCTCTTACAGCAAAGTCTTTAAACGCGGAGGACACGGAGAACACAGAGAAGATGATACCTGTGGCTGAGACTTACGCCGCATTCGTCGCGGCTTGTGCGGCGGCGGGCTCATCCCAGCGGACCGACACGAGTTTCGAGACGCCCGGCTCCTGCATCGTGACTCCGTAGAGCACCGACGCCATCTCCATCGTTTTCCGGTTATGCGTCACGACGATGAACTGCGTTCCCCCGCTCATCTCCGACACAAGTTTGGTGAAGCGACCGACATTCGCTTCATCGAGCGGCGCATCGACTTCGTCGAGAATGCAGAACGGGCTCGGTTGATAGCGGAAGATCGCGATCAACAGCGCCAGCGCCGTCATTGCTTTCTCGCCGCCGGAAAGCAGCAGCACGTTCTGCAAGCGCTTGCCCGGGGGCTGCGCCACCACGTCGATGCCCGGTTCGCCGGAACTGTCCGGCTCGGACAGACGCATCTCGCCCGTTCCGCCGCCAAAGAGTGTGTGGAATGCCGTAGCAAAGTGTTGGTTGATGATCACGAAGGCTTCCTCGAATTTCTGTTTGCAGACTTCATCGAGTTCTGTGATGGCCTGCTGCGTATCGGCGATGGATTGCAGCAGATCGCCGCGTTCGCGGCCGAGGAATTCAAACCGTTGCTCGCATTCGTTGTATTCCTCGAGCGCCATCATGTTGACCGGGCCCATGGACTCGATGCGGGCCTTCATCTCATGGTATTGCGAGTCGGCCGCGCGAAGTTCCTCGCCTGAAAGCAAGGCGGGGTATTCCGCGATCAGATCCTCCGGCTGGGCATTCAGCTCCTCGATGCAAGATTGGCGCAGGTGTTCGCGCTCGGAATCATTGCGGGCGCGCTCGATTTCGTGCCTGCCGCGTTCTTCCCGGAAATCGCCGAGCTTTTGCCGCGCCATGCGGAGAGCATCGTCCACCTGCGTCGAGCGGACGCGTGTCCGCTCGAACTCCCGCTCCATCTCGATGCCGCGTGCTTCGAGGCGCTGCTTCCCGGCGCGCAGCGATTCCACTTGCCGCTGGTGTTCCGCGGTTTGCGCCGAAAGCTGTCCCTGCTCCTGAAGGAGCAAGTCTTGTTGCAAGACGAGAGACGCGCGCCGGGCGGCGAGTTCTTGAAGCTCCTGGGCCATGCGCGCAGCGAGCGAATCTGCGCTCGCCAGGCGTTCCGCCAGCGTCGCCATCTCGGCGCGCCGCGCCGCCAAGTCCTCATGTTTTGCCTGTGCGTTCTGCCGCAGTGTGGCCTGCTGGTCCATGGCTTGCGCGATTTCCTGCTCCGCCGCGGCCCGTGCGTCCGAGACTTCGCGCCGGCGCTGCTGGGCGGACTCGGCGCGCCGCTGTGCCGTTGCGGCATCATTTCGCAGCCGCGCAAGTTCGATCTGGCAGGCGCTCAGTTCCATTCCGAGGCGCACCATGTCGCCGCGCGCCTGGTCGCGCTGCAAAGTCGCCGCAACGGCCCGCTTCTCCGATTCCACGTGCTGCGCCGTGGCCTGCTCGAGCGTCAGTCCGCTCGCGCGAAGCTCTTCTTCGATGTGATGCAAAGCGGCCTGCGTATCCATAGCCGCGCGCTCGAGCTGCAGCACTTCGGCATCGAGCGAACGCAACTCGCGCTTCATACCCAAAGGTCCCGCCTCGGAGGGGCGACCGCCGCTCACGACGCGGCCCTGGTATGTGGTGCCATCGGGTGTGACGAACGAGTACGCAGGGTTTTCACGTGCGAGTCGTTCCGCCACAGCAGCCTCTTCCACCAGAAACGCCGATTGCAGCCGAGGCAGGTATTGCTTTGCCGCCGGCCCCAGCGGATCGCGGAATTCGACGAGGCGGTCGAGCCGGGAGACCGTTTGCTTTTCAATCTCGAAGGGCACGATCGGTTCGTTCGGTTGCAGATTCAGTTTGCGCAGCGAGTCCACAAAGAACGTGGCGCGTCCACCGACTTCCTCGCGAAGCAGTGCGATGCCCGCGCGCGCCACGTCGAATGTCTCCACAACGACGTATTCCAGCTCGTCGCGCAAGAATTGCTCGACGGCGCTCTCATACTGTTGCTCGACTTCGGCGTAATCGGCCAGCACGCCGACGGCGCGGAAACCTCCCGAATCATCGCGGCCCTGGCTTGACGCAAACAATTTCTGTACTGCGTCCGCGGTATAGGAGCGGTCGTTCAGGATCTGCTCGACCGAGGAGCGGCGCGCGCGGCCCCCAGCCAACGCATCGCGGGCACCTTCCGCCTGCGCAGTGGCTTCGTGTTGTTCGCGGTGCAGCTCGGTGATTCGTCCCTGCGCATTCCTCACGATCTCTTCGAGGCTGCGCGAGCGCTCGAGCACCGATTGCCACTGCAAATCCGCGGCTTGCGCGCGGTCGCGGTGGTGCAGCGACTCCTCGAGCAGTTGTTGCTCCTGCCGCTCGTACCGCGCCACGCCTTCGACGTGATGCGCCAGGGCCTGTTCTGCCTGCGCTTGATCACCGTGCAGGCGCGTTAGCTCGTCTCCAAGTTCGGCAGCGGAGCGCCGAAGCCCGGCGATGCGGGCCTCGGTGGATTCGTGCGCGCCGGAAATCTCCACGGACGCCGCGGCCAGCATCGCCAAAATCGCCTCGACGCGCGCCACGTCGCCCTGGAGCGCCGCGACCGCCTCGCCGTGTGCGGCAGCGCGCCCTTCCACTTGAGCGGCCTGCGCGGATGCCTGCTCGATCTCAAGATTCAGTTGTTGGCGGCGGCCCTTCAGCTCCTCGGTTCGTTGCCGGTTGAAGAGAATGCGGTTCTCGCTGCGGTCCAGTTCCAGCGCCGTCTGCCCGAGGACGTTCTGGTGCTGCCGGAGCTCGCCTTCGAGCTCGTACGTGCGGGCGCCGAGTTGCTCTTGCTCAGTTTCCATCCGGCTGACGGATTGCGACTGCTGCGATTCGTGCTGCGAGATTTCGCCCAGCAATCCCGCCAGTCGCTCCGCATCGAGGTCGAGTTCCTTCGCCTTGCTGGCCAGCACTTGGCGCAGCAGGCCGCGCATTTGCTCGCGGATCTCCGCGTAGCGGCGCGCCTTTGAGGCTTGCCGCTTGAGCGATGCGAGCTGCTTCTCCACTTCGACGTAAATATCGTTGATCCGGGAAAGGTTGAGCTTCGACGATTCGAGTTTGGCTTCCGCGAGGCGTCGCTTCGTCTTGAACTTTGTGATTCCGGCCGCTTCTTCGATGATGGCGCGCCGGTCGGTTGGTTTCGAGCTGAGAATCTGGCCGATGCGTCCCTGCTCGATGATGGCGTAGGAGTCCGGGCCCAGGCCAATGCCCATGAAGAGATCTTGGATGTCGCGCAGCCGCGCCACACGTCCATTGATGAGGTACTCGCTCTGCCCCGAGCGGTATAGCCGCCGGCCCACCACGACTTCTCCCGGCCTCAGATGCATCGCCGGCTTCTCAGTAGCGCGTTTTTTCTTTAGGGATCTAGGTTCACCGTAAACGCTCGCGGTGAAAGGTTCGTTCGCAGCTTCGTCTGTCTCTGAGTCGCTTTCGCTGCTCCCCGCGCCTCCATCGGCTCCGGTCTCTGTGGTAAGGGTTTCTCTCGTCGCGCCGTATGCGCTCTCCGGCACTGCAATGGGCCCAGCCGTGGGCGATTCGTCCGCGCCGCCTTCCAGGACAAACTTCGCCGCCTCGACCACTTCGGGATCGACCAGCGTGAGCGTGACCTCCGACATCCCCAGCGGCGGGCGCTTCGCCGTGCCATTAAAGATGCAGTCCGACATCCGCTCGGC
>JBGPXQ010000188.1:0-5356 GCA_041492805.1 Terriglobia bacterium
CTGCGAAGTTTCCTCAGGCGAATAGCCCAGCTTCATCAGCGCCGCCGGTACGGTGTTGTTCACGATCTTGATGACGCCACCGCCGACCAGCTTCTTGTATTTCACGAGCGCCAGGTCGGGCTCGATGCCGGTCGTGTCGCAATCCATCATGAAGCCGATCGTGCCGGTGGGAGCGAGCACGGTGACCTGCGAATTCTTGTAGCCGAACTTTTCGCCGAGCGCGAGTGCGCTGTCCCAGGAAGTCTGCGCAGCGCCGAGCAGCGACGGCTGCACGTTTTCCGGCTTGATCGGGCGCAGCGAGTCGCGGTGCATTCGAACGACGTCGAGCATCGGCTCGCGATTGACGGCATAGCCCGGGAACGGCCCCAGCCGCTCAGCGATGCGCGCGGACTGCGCGTACGCTTCGCCGCACATCAGCGCAGTGACCGCGCCGGCCATGTCGCGTCCGCCGTCGGAATCGTAGGGCAGCGCCATCGACATCAGAAGCGCGCCCAGGTTGGCGTAGCCCAGGCCCAATGGGCGGAACTTGTGCGAGTTGTCGGCGATCTTCGGCGTCGGGTAGCTCGCGTTGTCCACCAGGATTTCCTGCGCCGTTATGGTGATGTCCACGGCATGGCGGAACGCTTCGACGTCGAACGTGCCGTTCGAATTCAGATACTTCATCAGGTTGAGCGACGCCAGGTTGCACGCTGTATCGTCCAGGAACATGTACTCCGAGCAAGGATTTGAAGCATTGATGCGCGCGGTGTTCTTGCAGGTGTGCCAGTAGTTCACAGTGGTGTCGTACTGCATGCCGGGATCGCCGCAGCACCAGGCGGATTCCGCCATACGGTGCAGCAGCTCGCGCGCGCTGTGTTTTTCGAATGGTTTTCCGTCGTTGACGTTGCGCGTCCACCAATCGCGATCATCCTCGACCGCCTGCATGAATTCATCGGTGACGCGGACTGAGTGGTTCGCGTTCTGGAAGAAGATCGAGGAGTAAGCTTCCCCGTCGATCGCCGGATCGTAGCCCTGCTCGATCAGGACTTGTGCCTTTCGCTCTTCCTTCATCTTGCTGTCGATGAACTCGACGATATCCGGATGGTCCGCGTTCAGGATGACCATCTTCGCGGCGCGGCGCGTCTTGCCGCCGGACTTGATCACGCCCGCGAACGCGTCGAAGCCCTTCATGAAGCTGACCGGTCCGGAGGCAATGCCGCCGCCGGAAAGCGTTTCGCGGCTGCCCCGCAGCGAGGAGAAATTCGTGCCTGTTCCCGATCCCCACTTGAACAGCATCCCCTCGGTCTTGGCCAGGTTCATGATCGATTCCATGTCGTCCTGAACCGAATTGATGAAGCAGGCCGAGCATTGCGGCTTCGCCTGTACGCCGACGTTGAACCACACCGGTGAATTGAAGGCCATTTTCTGCTCGACCAGCAGGTGGGTCAATTCATCGCGGAAAGCGTCACGCGAAACGGTGCCGGCGAAGTAGCCGCCCTGCTCGCCCCAATGGACGATCGTGTTCACGACGCGGCCAATGAGCTGGCGCACCGAACCTTCGCGTTCAGGCGTGTTGAGCTTGCCGTGAAAATACTTAGACGCGACGATGTTTGTCGCGGTCTGCGACCATCCTTTCGGCACTTCCACATTTTCCTGACGGAAAATCGTCTGGCCCTTCTCGTTGCCAATTAGCGCGACGCGCCGTTCCCATTCGACCGCATCGAACGGGGAAACCTTTCCAGCCGTAAACTTCCGTTGGAACTCCAAGCCCGTACGGACCTCCACATCGGCGGGAGTTATGGGTGTGGGCTGGAGCGTTTTTTCGTTCAGGGCCATCTTCATGTGTGCCATTCTCGCCTCCGCGCAGGTGGGCTCCCCCGCGCAGAGGGAACCCCTCTATTTTACTCCCGAATGGGTGGCCGGGAGCTCGCAGTTGCCTGATTCTCAGCAGGCAGCCACTGGATTCGACTGGATGTGCCAGGAATTCCGAAACATCAAAAAAGAAAACAACTCCCCTTGCGCATCCCGTCGGCCATTCCGAGCACCTGCGGATTTGCGCTACGCCGCGCCGGCAGCGCCAGCGACGGGGAGCGAAAGACAACTCCCTTGATGTCTCATTGAAGCCCGGCAGGTCGCATGAGACGACGTTGCGGTGTTCCCGGGGTGAAGGGGCCGTCCGCTCGCCGAATCAAGGTCCCCCGAATCTGACGGCGCAATGTAATCAACGGGGAAAATTATGTCAAGCGAAAACCGACGAGAAAGCACAAAATGTTGGTGCTCCGTGCTTAAAATGTCTATCCCTAGTGGTGAAGTTCCCGTCAGACCCAAGAAAGGGCACTCCGGCGTGCGGAGAGCGCTCCGACATTCCCGCACCGGGAACCATAGTACAAGAGCGCCCGTGGCCGAAATTGACGGATGTGCCCCGGCTGCGCAACAAATTCTCTACGACATGGTGCTATATATGAGTGTTGCTGTGCGCCATGAGGCCGTGTGGGGACCGTCCGCCGGGCAACCGCGCCAGAGAGTGGCCCCTGGCACACTGCCGATTGACGAGGCATCTGATCCGGCATAGATTGAGTTCCCCGGCTTTGCAGGAGACTCAGGCTTGTAGTGTCTGGTTGCCCCGCGGATATGCTTACAATAGATTGGAAATCAATTCGGGTCCCGCTTCGCGAGAATCTTCATGGAGAAAATCGAGTGAAATCAAGAAGTGCATGGCTCGCCGCGCTGTCGATTCTGCCACTACCGCTTTTGGCGCAAGCGCCGAACGTGATCCCACTCACCTCGGAGCCTCATCATCATCTTGTGCTTCAAAATAGTTTTGTAAATGTGTTCGACGCTAAGGCCGCACCAGGCGATTCCCTCCTGTTGCACCGGCACGACCGCGACGCGGTGGCCATCGCCATTGGCGACCAGGTCGTAACGATCGGCGTTCCCGGCAAACCTGACGTACACCAGAAAAACCCTGACGGCCAAGTGCGCATGCAGCGCAGCGGCTACGTCCACTCAACGCATGTGGACAGTGATGCGGCTTATTACACGGTCGCCATCGAGCTCCTTCATCCGCAGAGCGGCGGGCGCAATCTCTGTGCCGTCGTGCTCGCGGGCGAGCCGCTGAATTGCCCGGACACTCCGCCGATGAAGGATGTTGCACACATCGATCAGATCCAATATGAGTCTGAGCAGACACGCGTCGATCGCGTGCGCGTCCTATCGCACCAGAAGATGGAAATCACGACTTTGACCCAGCCTCAATTAATTATCGCTCTCGATCCCGCCTCGATCTCGCCGGCTTCGGGCAGCGGCCCGGACCAGGTGCTGCGTCCAGGTGATTTCGTTTGGTTCGACAAAGGCGGCCCTGCGCGGGCGTTAAAAAATGGGAGCGATAAGGAAGTCCGACTCATCGAGCTGACTTTCAAGCCTTCCGGGCCGGCAATGAGCATGGTGGACCGAGCAAGACCGGAGCGCTGATTTGGATCTTCGCTAAACAAATCTGTATTTCAGATATGTGAGGGTGATTTTCGATGAGACGGAACTGCGCTTTATTCCTGATAGTTTGGGTTTTGCCCCTGGCGCTGGCGGCGCAAGCCCCCCAAAGTCATTACCATGGACGACGAGCCGCATCATCATCTGGCGCTCAAGAACGATGTTGTCAAAGTGTTCGAGGTCGAGCTTCAACCTCGGGATTCGTTTCTAATGCATTCCCATGACACTGACGATGTTGCCGTTATCGTTGCCGACGCGACGACCGTCACGGTGTCTCCCGGAAAGGCGGACGTGTTGCAGATTTCCAAGACCGGCGAAGTGCGTTTTGCGCGCGGCGGCAGAGTCCATTTGGTTCGCAACATTGGTCAGACCACGTATCGGATGGTCTCAATCGATCTGCTGCGTTCCCAAACTGGCGCACGCAACCTTTGCGGCAGTCAAATCGCGAACCAGACGCCCAATTGTCCCGCGGCCCCGCCGCCCGGTGCGAATGCGCCGCGCGTCGATCAGCCGCAATATGAAACCGACCAGACACGCGTCAGCGTGACACGCATCCGCCCTCAGCAGAGTGCGACACTCGGTGATTCGGATCGTGACGATTTGGTCGTCGCGATTGATGAATCCGCAGTCGCCCCTGCGGCAGGAAAGGGACCTGACGTGGCGCTCCATCCGGGCGATTTCGTGTGGATCGGGCGCGGAGACGCACCGCGAGTCTTCAAGAACAACAGCGAGAAGGAAGTACGTGTCGTGACGGTCGCGTGCAAGCCTTAGTCAGCGGCAGGATGCGCTTGCCGCTCCGCGATTGGGAATTTTGCCGCCTCTCTAAGTCGCTCTTGCCGGCTCGCTGACGGCAGTATTTTTCGGTCGCGGCATTGTTGCGAATGCGAGCGCGGCGATGCCGATTGCGGCGACAAACATGTTGAGTTCAAAACCGAGCGTGTAACTCCGATACAGATCGAACAGTCTTCCCCCGATGAACCCTGCGGGAGAGCTCAGCAAACCGCCGACCAACAGATTCATCCTGTTCAATTTGGGATACGCCGCAGGCCCGAAGAAGTGTGCCGTCGCAGTATTCAAACAAATGAACGTCCAGCCAAAACCGATGCCGTACAAAATTGCGGCGGCGAAAGCGACTGTGAGTGCCTCAGCGTTGATTCGCATCGCCAGAAGCGATCCGGCGAAATAACAGCATAGTCCGGACATGAACGCGTAGCGCGCAGGCAACTTGTCTATCAGCCAGCCACCGATTTGCCGCCCAATGATGGCTCCCATGGTGAACAGGCCCATGGCCCACGCGGCGGTGGCGGCGCTCAATCCCGCTCCCTTCATGTGCAGAATTCCATGGGCCACGAAAAAGAAATATGGAAACTGGGACGCGACTCCACCGATGACAATCATCCAGTAAGATGGCGTCCTCATCGCTGCCGCCGGCGTCCATGCGTGACGCGTGATCAATGCTGCTGCCGCCGTCGGCGCGGTTGCGCACGAATCTTCTTCGACACCATCCACAATCTGTCCCAGATCTTCCGGCCTTTCCTTCACGAACAGAAATGCGATGATCCCGGACAGAACGGCAATCCCGGCGACAGTCTCCCAGGCTTGGCGCCAGTTGCCGCCATTCACCGTGAGGATCTTGTTGATCAACGGGGAGCCGACGAAACCTGCGAAGCCCGAAGCGCTTAGAGGAATGGCCATCGCCCTCCCGCGATACCGCCGGAACCAACGCGTGACGCTCGTTGTCACAGGCACGATCGTGCTGAAACAGATGCCGGTCCCGATGATCACGCCGAAACCCACCAGATACTGCCAGGGCTTCGTGGTGAAGAACGCCAGCCAGACCGTACCGATCATGATAAGCACGGACCCGGTCCCGAAGGTCCTCTTGATCCCC
>JBGPXQ010000146.1:0-6666 GCA_041492805.1 Terriglobia bacterium
ATCCTTCGCTAGTGATCTGCACCGCGTTATGAATCTCCGGCAGGCGATGCTCGGGAAATTGCACGTCGATAACCGGGCCAATGACTTGAACGACGTGCCCGATGTTTCCTGTCTCATGTTGCGCCATCTGTGGCTCCTTGATTCCGAGTGACTGGTGACTAGTGACCGGTGACTGGTGATTCCCGACCCGGTCCCAATCGTCGTTTCAACGAACTGCCAAGAGCGTTGATCAACCGTCCGACGCCGTTGCAATGCTGACCAATGTTTTCGCAATCTTGCGAAGTGACGTAGCCAAGATCACGACTCAGCAAGACAAAATAACGCGTTTCTTCAAGCTCTCCGCGCGCAATTTGCAAGCAGCGCAGCAACTCCCTCGTAGTTGCCCTGCCGAATCCCTCAGCAATGTTCGCCGGGACTGCAGAACTGGAGCGCCGCAACTGCGATACGATTCCGTACTTTTCAGCCCCAGGAAACTTCGCCGTCAACTTGTAAACTTCGAGCGCGAGCTTATGCGCTTCCTGCCACACAGTAAGGTCCTCAAACGACTTGACCTTCATAGCTCACCGCCTCTTGCACGAGACGGGTCACCAGTCACCGATCACTAGTCACCAGTCACGAATCACGCCGCTACCCTGCCGACGCCGCGCCGCTTACCACTTCGATGATCTCGCGCGTAATCGCCGCCTGGCGGACCTTGTTCATGTGCAGCGTCAAGGCGTCGATCACGTCGGAGGCGTTGCTTGTGGCCGATTCCATCGCCGTCATGCGCGCGGCGTGCTCTGCTGCGGAGGTCTCGGCCAGCATGCAGTAAATCTGCATCTCGACGTAGCGCGGCACCAGCCTGTCAAATATTTCGGCGGCCGGCTGCTCATAAATGTAGTCTGCCTGGCCGGCCGAAGATATTGCCGGAGCGTTCTTATCCGGCTCGCCCAACGCTGCACGCTCCAGCGGCAGCAGCTTTTCGACCCGAAGGGTCTGCATCATGACGTTCTTGAACTCGTTGTAGATCAGATAGACCGAATCTGCTTGGTGACTCCCGTAGATCCTCATTACATCGGCGGCGATTTCCCTGGCTTTCCTGAGGTCGGCGCGCGTGGTTACATCAATGTATTCGCCGACAATTTTCCAGGAACGTTTGCGGAAGGCATCGCGGCTTTTTTTCGCGATGGCGATCACTTCCAACGTCTTGTCATTTTTCTCGCGCAAAAATTCAAAGGCGCGTCGCAGTACGTTCGCATTGAAAGCGCCGCACAGGCCGCGCTCGCCCGAGGTCACCAGCACCAGCACGCGCTCTTCTGGACGCTGCGCCAGCAGCGGAAACTGCTCGGGATTTTCAATGCGCGACATCGCCGAGCGCAGCACTTCGCGAATTCCCGCGGCATAGGGCCGCAGCGAAACGGCTGTTTCCTGCGCCCGCCGGAGCCGCGCCGCCGCGATAAATTTCATCGCGCGGGTGATCTGCTGGGTATTCTTCACCGAACGAATGCGCCGCCGGAAATCGAGAAGTGTGGGCATAGGAAGGTTCTGGTCGCCGGACTAGGCGCGGGCTGTTGCCGCTCCGGCCTGGAACCTCTCCTTGAATTCCCCGATCGCACGCTTGAGATCCGCGCGCGCCTCGTCGGTAATCTGCTTCTTCTGTGCGATCTGCGCCAGGAGCCCGCCATGGAGGGTGCGCATGAATTCGACCAGGTCATGTTGGAACCGTTGGACGTCGCCCACGGCGACATCGTCGATCGAACCGCTGGTGCCCGCGAAGATCACGAGCACCTGCTCTTCCACCGAGAGCGGCGAGAATTGCCCTTGTTTCAGAATCTCCGTTAGCCGCTGTCCTCGCGCGAGCTGTGCTCTCGTGGCCTTGTCGAGTTGATCGGAGCCGAACTGCGCGAATGCCGCAAGTTCGCGGTACTGCGCCAGATCGAGCCGCAAAGAACCGGCCACTTGCCGCATGGCCTTGATCTGCGCGTTGCCGCCGACGCGGCTCACCGAGAGACCCACGTTAATTGCAGGCCGGATCCCGCTATTGAATAGATCCGCTTCGAGATAAATCTGTCCGTCAGTAATCGAAATCACGTTCGTAGGAATATACGCAGAGACGTCGCCCGCCTGCGTCTCGATCACGGGCAGCGCCGTAAGGGAGCCCGCGCCCAGTTTGTCGTTCAGTTTTGCGGCGCGCTCCAGCAAACGCGAGTGGAGATAGAATACGTCGCCCGGAAAGGCTTCGCGGCCCGGAGGTCGGCGCAGCAGCAGCGAAATTTCGCGGTAGGCCTGCGCGTGCTTCGAAAGGTCGTCGTAGAAGCAGACGGCGTGGCGGCCGGAATCGCGGAAAAACTCGCCCATCGCGCAGGCTGCGTAAGGCGCAATGTATTGCAATGATGCAGGCTCCGTGGCCGATGCCGCGACGACGATCGTGTAGTCCATCGCGCCCGCGTCGGTCAGAATCTTCACCACCTGCGCGATGGTCGAGCGCTTTTGCCCGATCGCGCAGTAGATGCAAATCATGTCGCCGCCCTTCTGGTTGAGGATCGTGTCCAGAATGATGGCGGTCTTTCCTGTCTGGCGATCGCCGATGATCAACTCGCGCTGTCCGCGGCCGATCGGGATCATCGAATCGATGGACTTGATGCCCGTCTGCAGCGGCTCGCGCACCGGTTGCCGGTCCACGACGCCCGGCGCGATGCGCTCAATCGGGATGCGCTTGTCAGTCGCGATCGGGCCCTTGCCGTCGAGCGGCACCCCCAATGGGTTGACGACGCGGCCCACCATCGCTTCGCCTACAGGAGCCGACATGATCGTGCCCGTGCGCTTGACCGTATCGCCTTCCTGAACCAGCGTGTACTCGCCGAGCAGCACCGCGCCGACCTGATCTTCCTCGAGGTTGAGCGCGATGCCGAACACGTCATGCGGGAACGACAGCATTTCGCCGGACATCGCCTTTTCCAGACCATAGATGCGCGCGATGCCATCGCCCACCGAGATCACGGTGCCGACCTCTTCTACGGTGACAGCCTGGTCGTAGTTGGCGATCTGCGCCTTCAGTATCTTTGTGATTTCATCTGCTCTGATCGAAGCCATCCTTGCTCCTATTCCGAAATCATCCGGGCGCGCAGGCGATCCAGTTGCGCGCGCACCGATCCGTCATAAATCGTCGAACCGATTCTCACCACAGCGCCACCGATCAGCGCCGAATCGGTCTTGAATTGCGCCTGAACCTTCCGTCCGGTGAGCTTCGCCAGGGCGGCATTCAGTTCGGCCTGCTCATTGGCCGTCAAATCCGCCGCGGAGGTCACCGTAGCTTGCGTGATCCCCTGGCGAGTGTCGAGCAACGCGCTGAACGCCTGCTCGATTTCAGGCAGCATCCCCGCGCGCCGCTGGTCGACGATCACGAAAAGATAATTGCGCAGCGTCCGGCTCGCGCCCATCCGCGCGACCAACTCCTCGATGGCGGCATGCTTGCTCGCCCGGGCAATCGAAGGGTTCGAGAGGAACGCGTGCAACTCGGCCGATTCACGGACCATCGCCGCGAACGCCGCGAGTTCTTGCTTCACCTGGTCGGCTTGCTTGTTCTCGAGCGCGACGTCGACCAGTGCGCCCGCATACCGCTCAGCCAGCGCCTTCAATTCGCGTTCCTTCCGAGTTCGCTGAGAAATGAGTGGAGAATCCTCGCGCGGATTTCTCCGTTCATCCGCGAACTCACCAGCGCCCCGGCGCGCTCCACCGCCATGGACGCCGCAAGCGCCCGCAGTTCCTTCTGCGCGGCGCGTTCGGAGGCAAGCAACTCTCCGTGCGCGGCTTGACTGATCTTTTCAATCTCGGTGCGCCCCGATACGCGCAGCCGCTCCGCCTCGGCAGCCGAATCCCGCCGCGCTGCTTCGCGCAAATCCGCCACTTCCTGGCCGATCCGCGCGATCTTCGCCGCGACCTCTCGCAGTTCGCGGTCCGCCTCGGCTTTCGCCGCTGTGGCTTCGGTAATGCTTGCCGCGATGGCCTTCGCATTGGATTTGAAGAAGGCCCCGCCGTGCTTCGCGAGCAGATAGCCGATGCCGCCGAATACAAGTATGAAATTGAGCCAGCGGAAAATGAGTCCGGTCGTGGACGCGGCCGGATCTTCTTCGGCGGCTTCGGCGGCCAGTACAGGAAGCGCCGTGAGGAAGAAAATCAGGAACCCGACCGCGAAGGCCGACAGCGCGCGCCGCCAGGATTTCATCGAGCCTCCCCGCGCCGGGGACTGCCCGAGCCGGAGGGTCCTCCAGCGAGGATGGCTTCGGCAATTTCGCCGGCCAGGGCGCCGCTCGATTGTTCGAGCTGCCCGCGTGCCGCTTCCACATCCGCGGCGAGCGCCTTCTTCGCGGCCTGCAACTCCTGTTGCGCAGCCAGGCGCGCCGCACTGACGGCAGCCTGGCGTTCTTCCAGCCACCGGCGGCGGGCCGCTTCCTGCTCGGCAAAGATTTCTCCGCGAGCCTTGCGCAGCGCCTCGTTATACGCACGCAGCTTTTCCCGCGCGGCCGCGCGGCTTGCTTCCGCTTCCTGCCGCGCGCCCTCGGCACGTTTGTGGCGCTCGGAAAGAACACGCTCGATCGGCGCAAAGAAGCTCCAGCGCAGAAACAGATAGAAAAGGAAAACGAGGATGACAGTTGGCACAGCCGCCAGGAACAATTCGCCGAGTTGGTTAAAAATTTCCACCGATTATTTTAGGGGCACCCGACCATGCCCGCCTGTGTATCTTCTCCGGAGACCCTGAGGCACACGCCCATCCTGCAGGTTATTCCTAGTCTGGACAAAGGAGTGATTTTATAACATTTGGAGGGCGTTTCGCGCAAGTCCCCCAGTGCTGCCGAAATGCAGGACGGGTTGTCCTAATCTTCGGGAGTGCAAAGCTCGAACAGGAACAGACGATGGAGTTCGTGGCCGCTCCATGCATTGATAGAATGCCAACCGCATGGTGCACGCAACAACTTCGTCATCTTCATCCTTCAGCGCGCCGCCGGCCACCGAAAAATGGCGCTCGGGCGCAGCGCTGAACGCGGTGCTGCTTGCCCTGATCACCCTCGTCGGCACCGCCCTACGACTCCACGCCATAACGGCCAAAAGCTTCTGGCTCGACGAAGGCATCAGCGTAGAAATCGCCCGCCTGCCTTGGCAGCAATTCTTCTTCGTGCTACGGCACCGCGAAGCCAACATGATGCTCTACTATCTCCTGTTGCGCTTCTGGCTGGCCATGGGCTCCGGCGAAGGCTTTATCCGCGGGCTCTCGGTGTTGTTCTCGGTAGCTACTGTACCGGTTCTATACGCGTTGGGAGCGCGACTTTTTGGGCGCAGCTCGGGCCTGCTGGCGGCGTTGCTGCTGGCGATCAACGCGTATCACATTCGTTACGCGCAGGAGGCCAGGGGCTACGCGCTGGTCGTGTTTTTCGCCGCGCTTGCCAGTTGGCTGCTCGTCCGGAATCTGCAAGAGCCTTCCTCCGCCCGGTGGGGAGCTTACACCGTGGTCAGTGCGTTGGCCGTGTACAGCCATTTCTTTGGCGCCCTGATTGTCCTCGCGCATGGCGTGTCGCTCGCATTTCTGCCGCGCAAAGATCTCCCCTGGGGGGATTTGAAGAGGAGCGTTCGTTGGTTCGCTTACCTGATGTTTCCGATCGCGATAATTGTCGCTACGGTTGGCGCTGGCTCGATGAGGTGGATCCCGCCGGCGGAAACGAGCACGGTGTTGCGCTTTTTCATCACGCTGGCCGGCAATGGCGGGAACCCGCTCTTGGTGCTCGATGCGGTTGCGGTTGGCCTGGCTGCGTTTGGCTGGTGGCGCTTGTGGTACAGCGGCGGCCAGTCCGTAAACGCCTGGGGCTATGCCCTGGTCACTGCTTGGCTGTTTGTTCCCGTGATAGTAGTCCTTGCGGCTTCGGTCGTGCGACAGCTCTTCTTGGCGCGTTATTTGAACCCCTGCCTGCCCGCGCTGATCCTCATCGTCGCCGCCGGAATCACCCGATTGCGGCCGCCAGTCCTGGCCTGGGTTCTCGGGGCTGCAATCTCGGCGTTCTCCGTCCTTGGAGCAGTTTCCTACTACCGTCAGGACTTCGATCTGGAACGTGATGATTGGCGGGCGGCTACTTCTTATGTCCTGGACCACGCCCTGCCCGGAGACGGCGCTTTCTTCTACTTAAACTTCGGGCGCTTGCCATTCGAATTCTACAGATCACAAAGACATCCCTCACAGGTCTGGCCGGAAGCTCTTGTCGCAGCGAACGGATCGGACTGGGGCTACCGCGATTCCCTATTTGCTTCATTGGGCGAAGCCCTGCGGGATGCCCAGCCAGCCGGAGACCGAGTCTGGCTGCTGCTGTCGCTCGACACCGACTCAAACGGTCAGCCCAGGCGGGAAAGCGTCATGCTTCGGGCCGTCTATGGAAGTGGCCGGCACCTAATTGAGGAAAAGCGGATTTCGGCGATCACAATCTTGCTTTACGCTCGTGACGCTACGGTTTCAACCGAGGCCTCTGAGGGAAAAAATAAGTAGCGGTTAACCGCCGACCGCGCAATTCGTGCAGCGGACTAATTCTGTGTTGCTGGGAGTCCCGGAGGGACGTCACAACTTAGCCCACCGTGGAAACGGTGGGAAAATGGGTCGAGGATGACCAGAAAACCCCGGCAGGGGTGACACATCGAACTCAGCCA